>JBILUM010000114.1:0-6873 GCA_044370995.1 Ilumatobacteraceae bacterium
GCCTTCTCGTTCATCCCGCAGATGATCCTCTTCATCGGCAACATGCTCGTGAGCGACAGCGCGCTCGACTACTTCACCGGGCACCTCGACGTGCTGTGGAAGGTGCCGCTCGCCGTGCTGGTGTTGTCGGTGCACTACGCGGTGATCGGCGTGGCGATCGCGTCGCTCACCGATCGGCGCATCGTGGCCGGCGCATCGGTGATCGGCCTGTTCCTGGTGACGTCGATCGCGTCGGGCGTGCTCGTCGGCGACTTCCGGCCCGGCGAGGGTTCGGCCGCGGCGCTCATCAACGTGCTCGCCCTCCCGCTGTACCTGCGCGACGTGATCTTCCTCGGCCACATCGACCCTCGCTCGCCGCTCGGCGGCGTGGCCAACGGCGGGTTGCTCGCCCTTGTCGAGTTCCTCGCCGTGGTCGCGCTCGGCCTCACCGTGCTGTGGCGCCGCTACCGCTGGACGGAGCACTGATGGACGCACCGATCCACTGGCCCGCACCGATGCCCGGCACGGCTGCGACGGCCGACCGCTCGACCGATCCGGCGTTCGTCGCCGACGCCACGGTCGAGGTGGCACAGGTGTCGGTGTGGTTCGGGGCGAAGGTCGCTCTCAGCGAGCTCAGCTGCTCGTTCGGCCCCGGTGTCACCGGCCTGCTCGGTCCGAACGGTGCCGGCAAGACCACGCTCATGCGGGCGATGGTCGGCCTCGTCGACGTGAACCAGGGAGCCGTGCGCGTCGACGGTCGCGACCCTCGCCGCGATCGCAGCGTTCATCAGCGCATGGCCCTCGTCCCCGAGGACGAGGCGGTGCCGGGCGGGCTCACCGCGCGTCGCTTCGTGCAGTACGTGGCCGACCTCCACCGGGTCACCGACCGCGACGCCGTCGACCGGGTGCTCCACGAGGTCGGTCTCGTCGACGCCGCTGACCGCCGCGTCGACGGGTTCAGCAAGGGCATGCGCCAACGCACCAAGGTGGCCGCCGCGCTCGTGACCGACCCGACCGTGCTCGTGCTCGACGAACCGTTGAACGGAGCCGACCCGGTGCAGCGCCAGCACCTCATCGCCCTGTTCAAGCAACTGGGTGCGCGCGGGTGCACCGTGGTCGTCAGCTCGCACGTGCTCAACGAGGTGGAGCGGATGGCCGAGCGGGTGATCGTGCTGATGCACGGCCGGTTGGCCGCTGCCGGGGGGCAGCGGGCGATCCGCGATGCGCTCGACGACCGACCGCGTCACGTGCTGGTGCGAGCTGACCAGCCGCGCCGGCTCGCCGCGGCGCTCGTCGGGCTCGACTCGGTCGCCGGCATCACCTTCGACGCAGGCCGCAATGCGCTGGTGGTGCAGACGCTGCAGGCCCGCGACGTCGCGACCGCGCTGCCGCGGCTCGCCCGCGAGGCGTCGATCCGGCTGTTCGAGGTGCGTGCGCTCGACGACTCGCTCGAGAGCCTGTTCCGGGAGTTGGTCCGGTGACCGCCTCCGCTACGCAGCGTCCACGGTCGCGGTTCGGGGCCATCCTCCGCTACACGCTGCAGTCGTGCCTGCCGCCGAAGCGTTGGGCCGCGATCCTGCTGCCCTGTGTCGGGGCGATCCTGTTCGGACTGCTCAGCCGGGCCGTCGGGAGCAGCGCCGACCGGGCGTTCGCGAACGTCGCGGCCGAGGGCATCTTCGGTCTCGCCGTTCCGATCGCCGCGCTCGTCATCGGCGATTCCGTGCTCGGGGCCGAGGTGCGCGCCGGCACGTTCCACTTCACCTGGCTCTCACCCGCACCGACATGGCAGATCGTGCTCGGTCGATGGCTCGGCGGTTCGGCCGTGGCGCTGGTGACGATCGCTCCGGCGTGCGCGCTCGCCGCAGTGGTGGCCGGGTCGCCGTCGAGCGCCGGTCCGGCGTTCATCGCTGCGGCGGTCGGCAGCATCAGCTACGTCGCACTGTTCATCGCGATCGGGTGCATCACGCGCCGCACCGCGGTGTGGTCGTTGGCGGTCGTGTTCCTCGTCGAACGCCTGCTCGGTGCAGCCCTCACCGGCATCGCTCAGCTGTCGCCCACCTGGCAGTCACGTGCGATCTTCGTCGGACTGCTCGACGACGCACCGGCAAGGCTCGTCCGCGAAGGCATCCCGCAGGGCACCTCGGCGATCGGTCGGTTGGCGATCGTCACCCTCGTCGCGCTGGCGGTCGCCCACTGGCGCATGCGCCGCATGCAACTGTCCGGCGCCTCCGACTGACCCGTCAGGAGGCCGTCGGCTCACCCGACCCGTGTGACGGCACGGTTCGCAGGGCGACGGCGAACATGAGCGCCGCGACGACCATGACGGCACCACCGACGACGAACGTGGGGCGCAGGCCGACCGTCGAGGCGAGCGCACCGCTGCCGAGCGCTCCGGCGACGATGATGCCGCGGGTGAACATCCGTGCCGACACGTTGACGCGACCGAGGAGGCGGTTCGGGGTGAGGCGCTGCTGCAACGAACGGGCGACGGGGATCTTCACGCCGGCCGGTACGCCCGCGAGGAACCAGATCACCGCGAGCGTCGGGACCGAGTCGGCGATCGCGAGGGCGGCGAGCGCGGCTCCCTCGATCGCGGTCGCGCCGGCCAGGGTCGCGCGGGTGCCCACGCGGGTGGACACCCGACTGCCGAGTCGCGTGCCGAGGAACGCCCCGACGGCCCCGCACGCGAGCACGACACCGAACGACCATGCCGGACCACCCGACGTGTCGAGCACGAGCAGCACCAGCAGGCTGAACCCGGTGGCCGCGCCGAGGTAGTACACCATCGTCGCCGCCGTCACCGGCCCGAGCACCGGGTGTCGCCGCAGGTACCGGAAGCCCTCCGCGGCCTCGGCGCGCAGCGAGCGCGGCCCCGACGATCCCCCGGCGCGGGATCGTCCGCCGTCGACCAGGTCGGCGTCGCCGGGCAGCCGTCGGAACGGGACGAGCGATCCGAGATAGCTGCCGGCGTCGACCACGAACGGCAGCCACGGAGCGAGTCCGAACGCGGTGGCACCCACGGGCCCACCGGCGAAGTCGTTGGTGACGATCTCGACGCTCGCGATGCGTCCGTTCGCGACATCGAGCTGCTCGTCGTCGACGACGATCGGCACCATCGCGACGATCGACGGGTCGACGAGGATCTCGCCCGCCGTGATCACGAACGCCACCACGCACAGGTGCCAGATCGCGACGACGTCGCTCGCCACGAGCGCCGCCAGCACGAGCATCACGAGGCCGCGCCACCCCTGGGTCAGCAGGATGATCCGCCGACGGTCGTGACGATCGACGAGCGCGCCGCCCAACGGTGCGACCGACAACCATGGGAGGTACTGGGCCGCGGTGACCGCACTCACGAGTACTGGCGACGACGTGAGTTCTGCTGCGAGCAGGGGGATCGCCGCGAGCCGGATCCCGTCGCCGGTGTTGGAGATGAGCGATCCGACGAACAGCGCCCGGAAACCCGATCCGAGCGGTCGTCCGGCAGCGCGCACGCCCGCAACCTAGCCATCGGGGCCGCGGCACCCGGTCGCCCCCTCGACCGATCGAACGGGTCGTTCGACTCTTCGGTGGCGTGGGGTGTCGGGGGTAGGTTGCGCTCGCCCCGCAGAAAGGATTTCCACCCATGACCACGCTTGCGAGCGACAGTCGTCGGCGCGCCGTCGAGACGGCGTCGAACCGGACCCCACGCGTCTTCACCGACGCCAACGTGAAGGCGTCCGAACTCTTCGGCACCAACACCTTCGATCAGAAGGCCATGTCGGAGCGGCTCCCGAAGGACGTCTATCGATCGCTCGTGAAGACCGTTCACGGCGGTCACCGCCTCGACCAGGGCATCGCCACCGTCGTCGCCCACGCCGTGAAGGAGTGGGCGCTCGAGAAGGGCGCCACGCACTACTGCCACTGGTTCCAGCCGAACACCGGTGCGACCGCCGAGAAGCACGATGCGTTCCTCACCACCGGTGACGACGGCGAGCCGATCGAGCGCTTCGACGCCAGCCAGCTGATCCAGGGCGAGCCCGACGCCTCGTCGTTCCCGTCCGGGGGACTGCGCGCGACGTTCGAGGCTCGCGGCTACACCGCATGGGATCCGTCGTCGCCGATCTTCGTGATGGACTCGCCCAACGGCAAGACGCTGTGCCTGCCGTCGGTGTTCGTCAGCTATCACGGTCAGGCACTCGACAAGAAGACCCCGCTGTTGCGCAGCGACGAGTACCTCGCCCGCCAGGCGCAGGCCGTGCTCGCGCTGTTCGGCGAGCCCGGCGTGCGGGTGTTCTCGACGCTCGGTCCCGAGCAGGAGTACTTCCTCATCGACGAGGCGTTCTACGTGTTGCGCCCCGACCTCATGGCGACCGGCCGCACCCTCATCGGTGCCAAGGGTGCGAAGGGCCAGGAGCTCGAGGACCAGTACTTCGGGTCGATCAAGCCGCGCATCCTCGCCTTCATGCAGGAGGTCGAGCACGAACTGTTCAAGCTCGGCGTGCCGATGAAGACCCGCCACAACGAGGTCGCCCCGGCGCAGTTCGAAGCGGCTCCGGTGTTCGAGAGCGTGAGCGTGGCCGCCGACCACAACCAGATCACGATGGAGATCATGCGCCGGGTGGCCGAGCGCCACCACTTCGCACTGCTGCTGCACGAGAAGCCGTTCGGTGGGGTGAACGGCAGCGGCAAGCACAACAACTGGTCGCTCGCCACGAGCGACGGCGAGAACCTGCTGAACCCCGGCGCAACGCCCGAGAAGAACCTCCGGTTCCTCGTGTTCCTGATGGCCACGCTGAAGGCCGTGCACCGCCATCAGGGCGCGCTGCGCGCGGCGATCGCGTCGTCGGGCAACGACCACCGCCTCGGTGCCAACGAGGCGCCGCCGGCGATCATCTCGGCGTTCATCGGCGAGGCGCTCACCCGCATCCTCGACCAGATCGAGAGCGGCAAGGTGAAGGGCGCGACGACCGAGTCGCAGGTGATGAACCTCGGCGTGTCGAAGCTCCCCGACGTGGCGCGCGACAACACCGACCGCAACCGCACCAGCCCGTTCGCGTTCACCGGCAACAAGTTCGAGTTCCGGGCGGTCGGCTCGTCGCACTCGTCGGCCACGCCGATGGCGACGCTCAACGCTGCCGTGGGCGAGGCGCTCGAGGAGATGGCCAAGCGCCTGAAGAAGGCCATCAACGCCACCGACGACTTCGATGCCGCGGTGATGCAGGTGATCCGCGAGTACGTGGTGGAGACCAAGGCCATCCGCTTCGAGGGCAACGGCTACTCCGACGAGTGGCGGGTGGAGGCTGCCGAGCGCGGCCTGTTGAACCTCGCCAAGACGCCCGAGGCGCTGAAGCAGCTGGTGGCACCTGCCACGAAGAAGCTGTTCACCAAGACCGGCGTGTACCGCCCCGACGAACTCGAGTCGCGCTACCACCTCGAGCTCGAGCGCTACATCAAGGACCTCGAGATCGAGGTCGCGGCGATGGACGAGTTGGTGCTCGGCTTCGTGTTGCCCGCCGCCTACAAGCACCAGGGCCAGCTCGCCTCGTCGATCGAAGCGGTGATGGACGTGCTCGACAGCGACGAGGACGAGGAGCTGCTCGCCCCGCAACTCGACGAGCTCCGCGCCGCGGCCCGCTTGATCGCCGAACTGAAGCAGCGGCTCGCCGCGATGCGTACGGCGATGAACGCCACCCACGGCAAGGAACCGGAAGCCGTCGCACGGGCGCTCGCCGACAAGGTGGTGCCGGCACTCGAAGCCGTCCGCGACGTGTGCGACCGGGTGGAGGCAGAGGTCGACGACGCCCTGTGGCCGCTGCCCAAGTACCGCGAGATGCTCTTCGTGGTCTGACCGGTCCCGCGGTCGCACCGAGTGCGGTCGCTGACGCGACGAGGGGGTCGGACCCGTAGGCCCGACCCCCTCGTGTCGCGTCTCGGGCTCAGCCGTGGCCGGGGATGGTGTTCCAGGCGCCGCCGTCGGCGCGGGGCTCCTTCGGCAGGCCGAGGATCTGCTCGCCGACGATGCCCTTCTGCACCTGGCTGGTGCCGGCGTAGATGGTGCCGGCGCGGGCGTTGTAGAAGACGCCCGCCCAGTTGGCGCTGTCGTTGGGTGAACCGGGTGCGTCGCAGCCGAAGGCGCGCTGCGGGGTCTGGCCCACCGGGGCGAGCGCGTCGGCGCCGAGTACGTCGAGCGAGAGCTCGGTGATCTCCTGGTGGTGGTGGCTCCAGAACAGCTTGCCGATCGAGGCGTCGGCACCGGGGGCCGTGCCCTTCAGGAAGCTGGTGAGCGCCTTGTAGCCGAAGAAGCGCATGATCTCGACCTTGGTGTGCGCTCGCGCGAGGCGCTGACGGATCACGGGATCGTCGGTCGCGCCGCGCTCCTTGGCCAGCGAGACGAGCTTGTCGAGCTCGCCGCGGAAGCCGAGCGCCTGCACCGATGCGCCTGCGCCGCGCTCGTTGCCGAGCAGGGTCATCGCGACGGCCCAGCCGCCGTTCACCTCGCCGACGACGTTCTCCTTCGGGCAGCGGGCGTCGCTGAAGAAGACCTCGTTGAACTCCGCCTCGCCGGAGATCATCTTGATCGGCCGCACCTCGACACCCGGCTGGCGCATGTCGACCAGGAGGAACGTGATGCCGCGGTGCTTGGCCGCGGTCGGGTCGGTGCGGGCCAGCACGAAGATGTGGGTGGCGAGGTGACCGGCCGAGGTCCAGATCTTCTGGCCGTTGATCACCCACTCGTCGCCGTCGAGCACGGCCCGACAGCCGAGGTTGCCGAGGTCGCTTCCGGCGGCCGGCTCGCTGTAGCCCTGGCACCACAGGTCCTCGCCCGACAGCACGCGGGGCAGGTAGTGGCGCCTCTGCTCCTCGGTGCCCCAGCGCAGCATCGTGTTGCCGAGCATCGTGATGCCGAACCCG
>JBILUM010000115.1:0-6843 GCA_044370995.1 Ilumatobacteraceae bacterium
AGAGCGACATCGCCGCGTGTTCGGCAGCGACGATCTGGTCGCGCATCTTCGCCGCCAGCACCCGCACGTTCGGCTCGAGCACCATCGAGTCGTGGTCGCCGGGCATCTCGTACACGTCGACGCGGTCGCTGTACGGGGTCCAGCCGTTGTCGGCGTAGATGAAGCGCTTGTCGCGGTTGATCATCCGGTCGGGGCCGAACACGTGGGTCGGGCTCAGCTTCGGTCGGAACAGCGTGACCGTTCCCGGGTGGTGCCGCACCTGGTACCTGGCGATCGCCCGGTAGAACGCCGCCTCGATCTCGCTCGAGTGCAGTTCGCCCTCGGCGGACTCGTCGACGATGCCGAGCTTGCGACGGCGGGCGACCTCGCGCCACGCAAGCCGACCCTTCACCCAGTCGATCGGATAGCGCACGCCTTCGCGCTTGAGGTTCTGCAGGTGCATCTGCACCTTGTCCTGCTTGGTGAGCTCGGGCCCCTGCGGCAGCGGCGTGTCGAGCATGACGAGCAGGATGGTCTCCTCGCCGACCTCGCGGAGCTGGCGTGCCATCTCGAGCGCGGCGATGCCGCCGCCGGAGAACCCGCCCAGCAGGTACGGCCCGTGCGGCTGCACCGTGCGGATCTCCTGCAGGTAGTCGGTCGCCATCTCCTCGAACGTCTCGTGCGGCACGTCACCGCCGTACAGACCGCGGGCCTGCACCCCGTAGAACGGGCGATCGCCGCCGATCTGGTTGGCGAGGTGGCGCAGGTTGAGCACGTTGCCGAACATGCCCGCCACGAGGAAGAACGGCAGGTTGGGGCCACCGCCTCCGGTGTGCATCGGCACGAGGTACTTGAACCGAGGCCGATCGGCCACGGTGACTTCGCCGTTCATGTCGCCGTCGGACGACTCGCCCGGCGCGCCGATCGCGGCGCGGATGAGATTCGCACAGGCCTCCACCGTCGGGGCCTCGAACAGCACCGAGATCGGGAAGTCGACGCTGAACTGCTTGCGCACCTTCGAGAACAGTCGCACCGCGATCAGGCTGTGCCCACCGAGGTCGAAGAAGCTGTCGAGCACACCAACGGTGCTGACGCCGAGCAGCTCCTGCCACATCTCGACGAGCGCTTCCTCGACACCGTCGCGAGGCGCGACGTATTCGCTGTCGAGATCGGGCCGGGCGAACGACGCGCCGTCCTCGCCACCCACCGGTGAGGCCTGCGCCGCCGCGGCGGCCGTGGTCTGTGCCACGAGGGCGGGCAGGTCGACCGAGCTCACGATGATCTGGGCGTGCGAGAAGGCCGACAGCGCACGTTCGAACGCGTCGGCACCCTCGCTGGGGAGGATGCCCTGACGCAGCGTGTGCTGGAACACGAGCTCGCTCTTCGACAGGTGGCGGTCGCTCTGACCGTCGCGGTCGAACTCGACGTCCGCCGTGGAACCCGCGCCACCGGGTTGGAGGTCGAGCTCACCGTCGAGGCGCTTCATCGCGAACTCGCGCACCTCCACCAGCACCCGCCCATCGGTGTCGGCGAGGGTGACGTCGAAGCGGGCGAAACCGCTCGCCTCGGTCGGCGTGCCGTGCGCTCGCACGTGGGCGACGACGTCGGCCGGCAGGTGCCCGTGCACGCCGATCGCCTCGTAGCCGATCGGCACCCACAGGCGGTCACCGGTGTAGCCCGCGATCAGGTCCATCGCGAAGCCGGTGCCGAGGTCGACGAGCGCCGGGTGCAGGCCGATCGTGGCGAGATCGCCGTGGAACTCGTCGGGCAGGTGCAGACGGGCGATCGCCTCGCCGACGCCGAAGCGCGACTGGCTCACCACCTGCCAACGAGGGCCGAAGCGGAGATGCTCCTCCTGCTTGCTGTGCCGCGGACCGCGGGTGGCGCAGCGATCCTCGATCGCAGCGATGTCGATCGAGCGCGTCTCGGGCAACCCGAGCAGCAGGATCGTGGCCGAGCCGGTGCGGCGCCAGCCGCGGCGGGCACCACCGGCACCCTCGGTCGGCGGGCCGTCGATCTCGACCCGCTCTGCGACCTCGAAGGAGTAGCCGTGGTCGATCGGCACGAGGCGCGTCCGCACCTCGCGCGTGGTGCCGTCGGCGATCGCGAGCGGGCGGAAGAACACGAGCTCGCGCAGCTCGAACGCACGGTCGACACCGAGCTCTGCCAGCGAGGCGCGGGCGATCTCGAGGTAGCCGGCACCGGGCACGAGCGCATCGCCGTTGGCAGTGCGGTGGTCGTGCAGCAGCCAGTCGGTGTCGGGGCTCCACGTGGAGAACAGCTCGTGCGCGCCCCGCTCGCCGATGCGGCGCTGGGTGAACCACGGATGCGTGCACGGCACCGATTCGTCCGATGTGCCGGACACCATCTTCTGGGCCGCTTCGGCGGCCATGCCGACCTCGTTCCAGATGCCCCAGTCGAGGGCGAGGAACGTCGTGCGTCGGCTCCCGTGGCGCGACTGGGCGAACGCGTTCAGGAAGGCGTTCGCGGCCACGTAGTCGACCTGGCCCATCGGGGCGGTGACGGTGCTCGTCGACGAGAACACGACGAACAGGTCGAGGTCGTCGTCGGCGGTGACCTGCTCGAGCACCAGCGTGCCGGCGACCTTCGGCGACAGCACGTCCTCGACGTCGGACTGGCGCTTGGTCGCCATCAGGCCGTCGTTCACCACGCCGGCCGCGTGCACCACGCCGTGGACGCCGCCGAAGCGGTGACGCATCTCGGCCACCACCTCGCGCATGCGCACCACGTCGGTGACGTCGCCCGCCATCACCTCGACCTGACCGCCGAGCGCCTCGACCTCGCGCACGCTCGCGATCCGTCGGCTGAGCGCATGGCCCTCGCCGAGCTTCGCGACGACATCGTCCCACTGGTCGCGCGGCGGCAGACCGGAACGGCTGAGCAACACCAGTCTCGCGTCGCGACGCTCGGCGAGTCGCCGTGCCACGGTCATCGAGATGCCGCCGAGGCCGCCCGTGACGAGCACGGCGCCGCCCTGGCGCAACGGCAGCTGCCCGGCGTCGGGCACCTTGGCGCGCCGCACGTCGGCGACCCACCGCTGACCGGCGCGCACCGCGACGACGTCGCCCGACGCGACGGCGCGCGACTCGACCTCGATCGCATCGACGACACCACCGGCGAGGAGGGGACCAGCGGGTTGGGCGGCGTTGGCCGCCTTCATCGCCGCGGCGCGAGCGATGCGCCTCACCGACGAACCGCGATGCACGCCGACCGCGTCCGCCACCTCGTCGGGCGACACGTCG
Organism: Ilumatobacteraceae bacterium; assembly: GCA_044370995.1. Classification (GTDB taxonomy): domain Bacteria; phylum Actinomycetota; class Acidimicrobiia; order Acidimicrobiales; family Ilumatobacteraceae; genus VFMC01. The sequence continues at coordinate 3,243 of JBILUM010000115.1, forward strand.
AGCACCGACACGGTGACGTCGGGGATCTCCCGCGGCATCACCATCGCCGGGCCGAGCACGGTCGCCTGGTCGGGCCACCTCGCATGATCCGACTCGTGCACGCGCTGCATGCCCGCGGTCGCCACGAGCACGTGCAGCGGACGCTTCACGCCGTCGGCCGACCACGCCTGGGCGAGGAACAGCAGGCTGTAGAAGCCGAGCTCCTGGTTGCGGTGGAAGAAGCTCGACCCGTCGCGATGGCTCTCGTCGTGGGCCAGCAGCGCGAGGTGCAGCACCCGGTCTGGGATGCGGTCGTGCTGGGTGAGGTCGCGCAGCAACTGGTCGTAGCCGTCGCGGCCCTGCTCGGGCGCGAGCCGGTACTCGTCGGGTGAGACGCAGGCGTAGCTGTCGCCCGTACGTACCACCACCACACGGTGACCGGCGGCGCGCAAGCGCGGGACGAGCTGATCGGCCACACCGACCGCGTCTGCGAACACCAGGTGCGTGAAGCGCTCGTCGAGCGGATCCTCCACGTCACGGCGACGCCACACGGGCTCCCAGAACCACCGGGATGTGTCGGGATCCTTGTCGACCAGGTCGTCGGCGCCATCGGCGGAGGTGTCCTGCCGGGCGCCCGGCTCGATGAAGTACTTCTGCCCCTGGAAGGCGTAGGTGGGCAGCGACACGCGCAGGCGCTGCTCGCCGTCGAACAGCTTCGCCGTGTCGAGCTGGCCGCCGGCCGCCCACAGCCGACCGGTGACGCCGAGCAGGAACGCATCGTCGGCCACCACCTCGTCGGCGTGGCGCAGCACGTTGATCGACGCCTGCTGCGACGACACGGCCGGGTTCATCCGGGCGAGCGACGACAGCGTCTTGCCCGGGCCGACCTCGAGGAACACCCGACCCGCTTCGGCGGCGAGCGTGGCGATGCCATCGGCGAAGCGCACGGTGCTGCGCAGGTGGTCGACCCAGTACTGCGGATCGGTCGCCTGTGCGTCGGTCACCCACGTGCCGGTGCGGTTCGACACCCACGGGATCTTCGGCTTCGACAGCGTGATCGAGCGCAGGTACGCGCCGAACTCGTCGAGCACCGGATCGAGCATGCGGCTGTGCGCGGCGATGTTGATCTTCACCCGATGCGCTTCGACACCCATCGACGCGAGCCGCGTCTCGAGCCGGGCGAGGGTGGCGTCGTCGCCGGAGGCCACGCACAGGTCGGGCGCGTTCACGGCAGCGAGGTCGAGACCGAACTCGTCGAGCAACGGCTGCAGCTCGTCGGAGGCGAGCGGCACGGCGAGCATCCCGCCCGCGGTGCGGTCCATCAGGCGACCGCGCAGGACGACCAGGCCGAGGCAGTCCTCGAACCGCATCGTGCCCGCCACGCAGGCGGCGGTGTTCTCGCCGACGCTGTGGCCGATGAGCGCGGTCGGCTGCAGGCCGCGGCGGATGAGCAGCTTCGCGAGCGCGTGCTCGACGATGAAGATCGCCGGCAGCTGCAGCGACGGCTGCTCGAGCGCGGTGAGCGCCTCGGCGAGCCGCTCCGGCGCGCAGAACAGATCGGGGCGCAGGTCGATGCCGTGCACGTCGAGCAGCACCTTCAGGCCGGCGTCGACGTCGGCCGCGAACGACGGCTCGGTCACGTACAGGTCGTGGGCCATGCGCGGGTACTGCGCACCGCCGCCGGGGAACATGAACGCCAGCTTCTGCGGTTCGGCGGTGGCCGTGTGCGACGAGATCCGTCGCGGCTCGCCACCTTCGAGCAGTGCGATCGCCTCGTCGCGATCGGCGGCGACCAGCACGCGGCGCTCGGCGAAGTGCCGGCGCCCTTCGAGCAGCGTGTACGCCACATCGCCGAGGTCGAGCTCGGGGTGGGCGCGCAGGTGCGCGGCGAGGCGGGCCGTGTTCGCGTCGAGTGCGGCGCGGTTGCGCCCCGACAGTGCGAGCAGGTGCCACGGCTTCGTGCTCGGTCGGCTGGTGCGCGCCGGCGGCTCCTCGAGGATCGCGAACGCGTTCGTGCCACCCACACCGAGCGAGTTCACGCCGGCCCGGCGCACCCCGCCCTCGGGCTTCCACTGGCGCAGCGAGTCGTTCACGTAGAACGGGCTGTCCTCGAACTCGATGCGCGGGTTGGGCGCCTCGTAGTTGAGCGTCGGCGGGATCTCGGCGTGCTGCAGGGCGAGCGATGCCTTCACCAGGCTCGCGACGCCCGCGGCCGTGTCGAGGTGGCCGATGTTGGACTTCACACTGCCGAGGCCGCAGAAGCCGACCTTGTCGGTGCCTTCGCGGAACGCTGCGACCTCGATCGGGTCGCCCATCGCCGTGCCGGTGCCGTGGCACTCGACGTAGGTGACGCTGTCGGCGTCCACGTCGGCGACGGCGAGCGCCTCGGCGATGCACGCGGCCTGCCCGTCGACCGACGGGGCGAGGTAGCCCACCTTCTGCGAGCCGTCGTTGTTGACCGCAGTGCCCTTGATGACCGCGTACACCTGGTCGCCGTCGTCGAGCGCGTCCTGCAGACGGCGCAGCACGATCACGCCGGTGCCGCTGCCGAACACGGTGCCCTCGGCGCGGTGGTCGAACGCACGGCAGTGGCCGTCGGGCGAGAGGATCTCGCCGTCTTCGTAGTGGTAGCCGCGACGGTGCGGGATCTCGATCGTCACGCCGCCGGCGAGCGCCATGTCGCACTCCCCCGACAGCAGGTGCTGCACGGCGAGGTGGGCGGCGACGAGCGACGTGGAGCACGCGGTCTGCACGTTGATCGCCGGCCCGCGCAGGTCGAGCAGATAGCTCGCGCGGGTGGCGAGGAAGTCCTTGTCGTTGCCGGTGTGGCGCAGCAGGAACATGCCCACGCTGCGCACCAGTTCGGGGTTGGTGATCAGGTTCTGCGCGAAGTACGCCGCCATGCCGGAACCGGCGAACACACCGACCGCACCGTCGAAGCGCTCGGGCATGTGCCCGGCGTCCTCGAGCGCCTCCCAGCAGGCCTCCAGGAACTGGCGGTGCTGCGGGTCCATGATCGCCGCTTCCTTCGGCGAGAAGCCGAAGAACTCAGCGTCGAAGTGCTCCATCCGCTCGAGCGGCGCGCCGGCCTTCACGTAGTTCGGACGCAGCAGCGCGTCGCGCTTCACCCCCGCGGCGAGCAGCTCGTCGTCGGTGTAGAACCGCACACTCTCGACACCGTTGCGCAGGTTGTGCCAGTACTCCTCCGGCGAGTGCGCCCCAGGGAGGCGAACCGCCATGCCGACGATCGCGATGTCGTTGTCACTGGCCACGTGGGAACTCCGGTCGAGTGGTGAGATGTCGGGTCATCGGGCGCGGGCGCGCCGGCGCTCCATGTGCTCACGCCGACGGGACGCACGGTCGGCGCTCTGCTGCATCGCGGCCGACGAGCTGTCGGACGTGAGCGAGTTGGCGAAGCTGCGGATGGTCGGGAACCGGTACAGCTCGGTGAGCGGGATCTGCCGCTCGAGCACTTCCTTGAGTCGACGGTGCATGCGCACCACGAGCAGCGAGTGGCCGCCGATGTCGAAGAAGTTGTCGTCGACACCGATGGCCTGCATGCCGAGGGTTTCGCGCCACACGTCGAGCACGGTGCGCTCGAGATCGTTCTCGGCGTCGGCGA
>JBILUM010000116.1:0-6840 GCA_044370995.1 Ilumatobacteraceae bacterium
GACCCACGTCACGCGCCAGGCGCGACGGCGTGCTGCGGCGGCCGGACGACCGGGCTCGCAGTCGGGTTCGCACCGGTCGTCGGCGAGTCGGTCGAGCGTCGGCATCCACCCGCCCGGGACGGAGCGGTCGCTGGAGCCGTGGCCGGTTCGTTGGCCGGTTCGTTGGCCGGTTCGTTGGCCGGTTCGTTGGCCGGATCGTTGGCCGGATCGTTGGCCGGATCGTTGGCCGGTTCGTTGGCCGGATCGTTGGCCGGATCGTTGGCCGGATCGGTGGTCGGTCGGTCTCGGGACGAGCATCGAGGTCACGCCGACACAGACGGGCGGTCACCAGGCGCGATCGGAACGCGGTGAGCCGACTCGACCACGGCTTGCCGAACTCTTGACGATGTTCCGGGGTCGCGGTGAGCCTGCCGGTGAGGACCTCGGAGAGGTCGTGCCCGCACGGTCGACGCATGTCTCGATCCACTGTGTCCTCGTCCGCCCAGCCCGCCCAGCCCGCCCAGCCTGCCCAGCCCGCTGCCGGCCCGTCGGCCGCAACCTCCCGGACACGGCAGCGCCCGGCCGTCCACCAGCTGCTCTCCCGGCTGCAGCTGGAGTGGGACCGGCTGGCCCGTTCACCCGAGGCGCTCGCCCGGGCACGCGCCTGGCCGCTCCCCGTCGAGCGGTTCGAGTCGCTGGACGACCTGTTGCACCTGGCCGGCCTCGGTGCGTCCGGGACGGGCCGTTGCGGCGACGACGAACTGCTCGCCGCCCTCGTCGCCGAGGCCCGCCACGACGAGCTCGCGGCCCGCGTGCTGCTGCAGCGCCTGTTGCCGGGGGTCGCGACGATCGTGCGCCGCCATGCCGGGTTCGTCGCCCGGCTCGACGCGACCGACGAGTTGCTCGCCGCGATGTGGACGGTGATCCGCACCTATCCGATCGACGAGCGGCCGAGCTACGTCGCGGCCGGGCTGCTCCGCACTGCCGACTACCACGCGTTCAAGCGGCACCGGCGACGGCTCGCCGTGTACGTCCCACGCCCCACTTCCACGTTCGATCGGGCGACCGACGACGACACCGTGGTGCCCGCGGCCGACGAACTCGCCGAACTGCTCGAGCTGGCGCAGCGGGCCGGGATGGACGCCGACGACCTCGAGCTCGCCCGTCGGCTCGGCCGTGGCGAGTCGACGCTCCAGATCGCTGCTGCTCGTCGGGTCACCGATCGCACGATCCGCAACCATCGAGCCGTCGTGGCCCATCGGTTGCGCGCCGTCGCGATGGCGGCGGTGTGAACAGGGCGTTGTCGAACCGGGCGGGTCGGCGGCGGTGTGACCGGATGCGTCAGACGGTCTCGCTCATGAGCCAGGCGAGGTGCTGGATCATGGGCGGGATGCTTCGCTCGATCACGTCGTACATCGTGCGGTAGGCATCGGGGCCCTTGCCCCACGGATCAGCGACCTCTTCGTCGCCGGGCATGCCATAGGGATCCCAACGGCGGAGCAGCTGGAGCTGTTCGGGTTCGACGGTGCGGTAGAAGCCGCTGCGCTGGTCGATCGAACCGCCGAGTCTGCGGAGGTCGTCGATGTTGTACGAGTCCATCGCGACGATCAGGTCGAACCGGGCGAAGTCGTCGGGATGGATGAGACGACCGATGTGGTTCACGCGATAGCCCCGGCGGGCTCCCTCGGCGGTTGCCAACGGATGCGGGTGGTCGCCGCGGTGGTGGCCGGTGGTACCGGCGGAGTCGAGGACGATGTTCGACAGGCCCTCGCGGGTGGCGACCTGCTGGGCCACGGCGTGGGCCGCTGGGGAACGGCAGTGGTTGCCCATGCACACGAACAGCACGGATATCGGCATCGCCCCTCCCACGGCCCCGAGTATCGCAGTCCACCGTGACCCATGGCGTTGCTGCGTGGTCAGCTTGAACAACTCTTGCCGCCCGCCACCGATCTGTGGCGCGCGGAGCGACGGTGCGTGGCCGATTCGCGGGGACGCCGACGGACCTCGCTCGCTCGACTCCCGACCGTGGCCGGGATGCCCAGGCGGCTGAGGCTCAGGCGGCTCAGGCGGCTCAGGCGGCGCGGAATCGGCGCAGCCGGAGGCTGTTGGTCAGTACGAACACGCTCGAGGTGGCCATCGCTGCGCTCGCGACCACCGGTGACAACAACCCGGAGGCGGCGAGCGGGATCGCGGCGACGTTGTAGGCGAACGCCCAGAACAGGTTGCCCTTGATGGTGGCGAGGGTGCGGCGGCTGAGCCGGACGGCATCGGCCACCGCGGGCAGTTCGGAGCGCATGAGGGTGAGGTCGCTCGCCTCGATCGCCACGTCGGTGCCCGACCCCATGGCGATGCCGAGGTCGGCCTGGGCGAGCGCGGCTGCGTCGTTCACGCCGTCGCCCACCATGGCGACCACCGCGCCCCGCTCCTGCAGCGATCGAACGACGGCCAGCTTGTCGGCCGGGAGCACGTCGGCGTGCACGTCCTCGGGGGCGATGCCGACCGCAGCGCCGACCGATTCCGCCGTTGCCCGGTTGTCGCCGGTGAGCAGCACCGGCCGCAACCCGAGGGCGCGCAGGGCGGCGACGCCCGCCGCGCTGTTGGCCTTCACCGTGTCGGCCAACGCGATGGTGCCCAGCACCTCACCGGCGGCGACGACCTCGACCACGGTCGCAACGAGGTCGCCAGACCCGGCCGAGGCGCGTCGGACCGTGACGTCGACGCCCTCGACGACGCCGTGTGCTCCGACGCCCGGCTCGTTGCGGAAGTGCTCGACCGCGACGACCTCGATGCCGACACCACGGGCGTGGGCAACGACCGCCCGCGCGATCGGGTGCTCGCTGGCCGATTCGACGGCGGCCGCCAACCGCATCATCCGGACCGCTTCGTCCGCTCGGAGGGCCCGCACGGCGGCAACCTCCATCACACCCGTGGTGACGGTGCCGGTCTTGTCGAGCACGACGGTGTCGACCCGGCGGGTGCTCTCGAGCACCTCGGGTCCCTTGATCAGGATGCCGAGCTGCGCGCCGCGCCCGGTGCCCACCAGCAACGCGGTGGGCGTGGCCAGTCCGAGCGCACACGGACAGGCGATGATCAGCACCGCCATCGCCGGACCCATCGCGTCCTGGAGGCTGCCGGTGCGGCCGAACCACACGCCCAGCGTGGTGACCGCGAGCGCCACCACCACGGGGACGAAGACGGCGGCGACGCGGTCGGCGAGTCGTTGGACGGGTGCCTTGCCGCTCTGAGCCTGTTCGACGAGGCGAGCCATCTGCGCAAGGGTCGTGTCGGCGCCGACGCGGGTGGCGCGGACCACGAGCCGCCCGTCGGTGTTGATCGTCGCTCCGGTGACGGGATCGCCAGGGCCGACGTCGCGCGGCAGGCTCTCGCCCGTCACGAGGGAGGTGTCGATCGACGACCTGCCCGAATCGACCACGCCGTCGGTGGCGACGCGCTCGCCGGGGCGCACCACGAACCGGTCGCCGACCGTGAGTGAGCCGGCGGGCACCTCGTGCTCGTCGCCCCGTGCGTCGAGCAGGCGCGCCGTGCTCGCACCCCGCTCGAGCAGGGCGCGCAGTGCACTGCCGGCACGGCGCTTCGAGCGGGCCTCGAAGTAACGGCCCGCGAGGATGAGGGCGACGGTGGTCGAGGCGACCTCGAGATAGAGGTGGTGATCGTCGCCGACCCGACCGAACAGCGACATCTCCATCGTCATGCCGTTGTCGCCCGCTGCGGTGAAGAACAGTGCATAGGTGCTCCAACCGAACGCAGCGAGCACGCCGACCGAGACGAGCGTGTCCATGCTGGCCTCGCCCTGGCGCAGGTTCTTCCATGCCGAGCGGTGGAACGGCCATGCTGCCCAGCCGGCGACGGGCATCGACAGCGCGAAGGCGAGCCACTGCCAGTTGCGGAACTGCAGACCGCTCACCATCGACAGCAGGAGCACCGGCAGACCGAGGAACGAAGCCGCGACGAGGCGCTGGAGGAGCGGGTCGGCCCACGGCGACGCATCGGCATCGGCAGGGGCCGGCGCCCCGTGCGCCGCGGGCGGTGCGGGGACGTGGGCGTCGTAGCCGATCGACTGCACCGTCGCGATCAGGTCGTCGGGCGACAGGGCCGCAGTGTCGAACTCGACCGATGCCTTCTCGGTCGCGTAGTTGACCGTGGCGGTCACCCCGTCGAGCCGGTTGAGCTTCTTCTCGATCCGCGCCGCGCAGGCGGCGCAGGTCATGCCGGAGACCTCGAGCTCGACATGGCCGGTCGCCCCACCGCTGCGGATGCTCTCGAGCGCGGTCACGGCGCGACCTCCGGCGTCGAGGTCGAGTGGGAGCCGTCGTCGTGGTCCATCTCGTGGGCCGGCGTGCCGTCGACGGGGAACTGGGCGCCGACCGCGTACCCGCCGCCGAACAGCACCGCGAGCGCGACGGCGAAGCCGGCGACGCGGAGGCGGGTGCGGGTGCGGTCCATGGTCGAGCGGTTCGGGGTGTGGGCCGGCGACGTCGTCAGACGACGGCTTCGAAGCCGGCCTCGTCGACCGCGGCGAAGACGGCGGCCTGGTCGAGGGCCTCACCCTCCACGACCACCGCCTTCGTCTGCAGGTCGACGTCGACCTTGGTGACGCCAGCGAGCTTGGCGATCTCGCCCTTGACGGCTGCCTCGCAGTGGCCGCAGGTCATGCCGGGGACGGTGAAGTTCAGGGTGCTCATGTGGTGCTCCTGGTGGTGGACCAGTGGTCGGCTGGTGGTCGGCTGGTGGTCGGCTGGTGGGCGGAGGTCGAGGTCGGGGATCACGATCGCAGCAGCCGCTCGACGGCCTTGGTCGCTTCGTGTACGAGCTGGGTGGTGCGTTCGCCGTCGCCGCTGGCGGCTGCGCCGGCGACGCAGTGCTGGAGGTGCTCGTCGAGCAATTGCACGCCGACGCCCTGCAGGCCCTTGCTCACCGCGGCGAGCTGAGTCAGCACGTCGATGCAGTAGGTGTCGTCCTCGATGAGGCGTTGGAGGCCGCGCACCTGACCCTCGATGCGCTTGAGGCGCAGGATCAGCTGCTGTTTGTCGCCGTGGTAGCCCGGTTGCACGTTGTCAACATACCCATAGGGGGTATGGGTACGCAACCAGGGTGACTCAGGGCCTCTGCGTGAACGTGGGCTTGCGCTTCTCGAGGAAGGCCGCGATGCCCTCCTGCGCATCGGGCGTCACCGCCGACGAGGCCATCAGTTCGATCGCGTACGTGTACGCCTTCGGCTGCTCGAGATCGACCTGTGCGTAGAAGCCACGCTTGCCGAGCGCCTTCGACAGCACGCTGCCGCGCGTCGCTCGCCTGATCAGGTCGTCGACCGCTGCGTCGAGCTGGTCGTCGGGCACCGCCCGGTTGATGAGGCCCCAGTCGGCCGCCGTCGCCGCGTCGACCGGATCGCCGGTCATCGCCAGCTCGAGCGCCCGCTTGCGACCGACGTTGCGGGCGACGGCCACCAGCGGCGTGTGGCAGAACAGCCCACCCTTGCCACCCGGAATCGCGAACGCTGCCGACTCGGCGGCGATCGCGAGGTCGCAGGTGGCGACGAGCTGGCAGCCCGCGGCCGTCGCGAGCGCATGCACCTTGGCGATCACCGGCTGCGGGATCGACTGGATCGTGTCCATCATCTCCGTGCACAGCTCGAGCAGGCGACGGACGTGCTCCAGATCGGCGCCGGCCATGTCGCCGAAGTTGTGACCGGCGGAGAACACCGGCCCGTTCGCGGCGAGCACCACGCCGAGCGCGTCGCTCGCCCCGACTGCGCGGAACGCCTCGACCAGCTCTGCCATCACGTCGGCGGCGAGTGCGTTGCGCTTGTCGGGACGGTTCAGCGTGATGGTGGTGATGTTGCCGTCGGTGGTGACGAGGAGGTGCTGGTAGCTCACAGCGCCAGTGTCGCGCACGTCGGAACGACACCGTTCACCCGCCCGCATCGGCGCCGTCTGCTCCGGATCCGGCGGGCGGCGCACCCTCGGCCCGGCGAACACGACGCTGCAACGTCGCCAGCGGGCGGACGGCGGCCGAGCGCCAGCCGACACCGTGCAGCATGCCCGGCGGTGGCCACAGCGCATCGCGGCTGTACGCCCACCACTCGAACGGATTCGTGTAGTACGAGCACGATTCGATCACCTTGGCGAGCGGCTGCCGTCGACGCCGGACGGCCCAGAGCGTCGTGCCCGCGATCACCCCACCAGCCGACCATGCGAGGTACAGCACGGGATACGCCGGACCGAACCACCGGCTCTGCCACACGTGCACGTCCTCGTGGTCGGTGATCAACCGACGTCGGCGGGGCGAGTCGACGTCGCCGGCACCGGAGATGACGTTGCCGATCGTGAACGCGAAGCCGGGCTTCAGCGCGATCCCTCGTCGATACACGTGCCGGTTCTGGCGCAGCGTCAGCTCGGGAACCGGGCCTGGGTCTCCGCGCACCGCACCGCCGAGGTGGGCGAGCAACCCGATCGCGACCGGTGCGGTCGCCCAGGTGCTGTCGAGCACGAACGCGAGCCATCCGTCGCCGCGTCGCCATGCGTAGCTGCCCCGCCAACCGGACACCGCGCCGTTGAGCAGCGCGATCGATCCGGCGACGACGCCGGCGACAGGGTGCACGAGGGCGCCCAGCGCCCACCCGAGCACGCCGCCGCCCAACGCGCAGCCGACCGCCTCGGTGGCCCGATCTGCACGGGAGCGTCGGTCGACCGTCGCCGGTACCAGCCGCATCGCAGCGACCGTAGCCCGATCCCGCTCAGCCGCGCAGCCGATCGAGCCAGGCGCCCAACAACTCGAACATGCGCGCTCGCGGCACCGGTGCGGCCAGCGCGAGGTCGTGCATCCCATCGGGGATCGCACGCA
>JBILUM010000170.1:0-5984 GCA_044370995.1 Ilumatobacteraceae bacterium
ACGGGGCGGAAGTCGGGGTCGGTGTCGAGGATCGCGGCGAGCATCTGCGCACCCGCGGCGCCGTCGATGGTGGCGTGGTGCACCTTGGTGAGCTGGGCGATCAGCCGACCGTTGTCGACGCCTTCGATCACGTACAGCTCCCAGAGCGGGCGGTTGCGGTCGAGCGGTCGGGCGACGATGCGGCTGACCACGTCGGCGAGCTGCTCGGGCGTGCCCGGCGGCGGCACCGCGTGGTGGCGGACGTGGAAGTCGATGTCGAACTCGGGATCTTCGATCCAGTACGGCAGGTCGAGACCGAGCGGGACCTCCACGAGTCGCCGACGGAACGGAGCGAGCTGATCCATGCGCTCGAGGATGATGCGCTTGGTCGCCTCGAGTCCGGCGCCGCCCGGTACGCCCGTCGGGTCGTAGATGTTCATCGACGACACGTGACCGAAGACCGCCGCCGTCTCCATGTTGAGGAAGCTCACGTCGATCCCGCTCAGTTGCTTCATGGGCGAAGCGTACGACGGATGAGAGAGGAAGTCGATTTGCAGTGCCTGGAGTTCTCAGTACGCGGAGTCTCCAGTGCGCCGAGTCGGATGGGCGCGCGTTCAGCGAGCGTTTTCGGCCAAGGGGAAGATGATCGGCCACTCAGCGGCCTCGGTGAGGAGTGCGTCGCGGGCGTCGGCCGTCATGGGTCGGAACCCCTGTGCGGCGGCGAGCACGGCGGGCAGGATCGACACGTCGCCAGGGGTGCAGAACGCCATGACGCCGGGGGTGGAGAGGGTGAAGTCGACGGCGCGCTGCAGGAGCGGTCTTGTCGCGGTCGCCCCACGGACGCCACGCACCGGCCTTGATCGCCATGACCGCGACATCGCGGCGGGCACACTCGGTGAACAGCGCCGCGAGATCCGACGCGTACTGCGGGTCGGCGACGGCTCGGGGGTACACGGGGAGCATCACCGAGTCGAGGTCGTAGCGCTTCACCGCCTCGAGCTGTGCAGCGGCCGTGCCGAGGTCGTGGCCGGTGATGCCGACGAAGCGGGTGAGCCCTTCGTCGCGGGCGCGCAGGATCGTCTCGAACGCACCGGCGCGGGTCTCGAGATCGTCGAGGCTCACGACACCGTGCACCTGGTACAGGTCGAACGCGTCGCATCCGAGGCGAGCCAGCGAGTTCTCCAGTTCGGCACGCACGCCGTCGGGGTTCCTGCGGCCGGTCTTCTCGCCCACGAAGAGGCGTTCCCGGTTGGCTGCCACGAGGGGGCCGGCGACGATCTCGGCGTGACCGTAGGACGGGGCGATGTCGACATGGTTGACGCCGGCATCGAGCGCGAGGTGGAAGGCGCGTTCGGTCGTCTCCTGGTCGGTGTTCCAGAACATGGCCCCACCGAGGATCGCGAGGGACGACTGGTGTTCGGTGCGGCCGAGCCGCCGCGTGGTGAGTGCCATCGGGCGACTGTACGCCCGGGCCCGACGCGCGTGGTGAGCTCGCGGCGCGGGTGGGAACGGTGACGGGACCAAATGCCGTGGTGGCCGTCGTCCACCGTGGGCACTGTGAGGTCATGACCGACCTCCCCATCACCACCGCCGACGAACGACCATGGACCGACGACGACGATCCCGCCGCCGAGCTCGCCACCTCGATCGACGATCGAGTCCTGCGCGACGCCTCCGAGGCCGACGCGATCGATCAACGCCTGGAGGTCCCGGTCGACGACCCGGACGACCGCTGATCCCTCTCGTCCGCCGCCTGCGCTCGCTCAGTCCCGCCGGCGGAGGTAGACGAACCAGTAGGTCGCGCCGACCAGGAGCGAGCCGCCGATCACGTTGCCGACGATCACCGGCAGCAGGTTGTGGGTCACCGCGTTGGCCCAGGTGAGGTCGGGCGACACGGGCACGCCGAGCTCGGTCACCTCGTTGCGTCGCAACAGCGCGACCGGCAACAGGTACATGTTGGCGATGCTGTGCTCGAAGCCGCCGGCGACGAAGGCGCTGACCGGCAGGATGACGACGAGCACGCGGTCGGTGACCGAGCGGGCCGACAGCGTCATCCAGACCGCGAGGCAGACGAGCACGTTCGCGACCACCCCGGAGGCGATCGCCTCGCCCACGTCGAGGGACGTCTTCGCGGTGCCGATCTCGACGGCCCGCCGTCCGATCGCCCCGCCCGACCCGTCGAGCGTCCCCGACCAGACGACGAGCACGGCGAGTCCGATGGCGCCGCACGCATTGCCCACGAGCACGACCGCCCAGTTGCGCAGCAGTGCACGGACACGAACCCGTCGACTCGCGACCGCCATCACCAGCAGGGCGTTCCCGGTGAACAGCTCGGCACCGCCGACGACGACGAGGACGAGCCCGAGCGAGAACACCACGCCGCCCAGCACCCGGGACACGGCGAACGACAGGTCGGCGTCGGCGGTCGCCACCGTGGCGAACATCGCGCCGAACCCGATGAACGAGCCGGCGAGCACCGACAGGGCGATCAGACGGTCGAGGGGCAACGTCGCCTTGACGACGCCGAGGTCCTCGGCGCGTCGTGCCATCGCTGCGGGCAGCAGCGCGTCCATCCCCGTCGCGGGCGCCGGGCCGGTGGATCCGTCGTCCACGAGGCGGTGGTTCAGAGCTGGTCGTCGAGCGAGGGTGTGCCGGCGAGCGGCCAGGCGCTGTGGTCGGTGACGTGGAAGCGCCGGCCCGACACCTCCTCGGCGACGATGCGAACGAAGTCGAACTTCGGTGACGCGTTCCACGGGAACAGCGGCAGGCGCTCGGCGCGGTCCTTGTCGAGCCAGCCCTCGATCTGCTCGGCCCTGCCCTTCACGACGACGCTCCACGCCTCGCCTGCGGCGGGGTCGTAGCCGTCGATCTCGAACGCGACGCCGTAGCCCAGCACCGACGCGGCCAGCTTGGTGCCGGCCGAGGTGCGGAAGACGATCTCGCTGTCGTCGACCACGTAGTTGATCGGGAAGATGTCGGGATGGTTGGCGATCGACACGGCGAGTCGACCCACCTCGTGGTCGCGCAGCAGCTGCCAGCAGTCGTCGAGGCTGAGGATCAGCGTCCCGGTGTAGGGATCGAGCGTGGTCTCGGTGGCTCCAGTGGCATCCATCGTTTCCTCCAAGGTCAGCGACGGTGGCCCTCGCGGCGTCGCGTCGTCGTGTCCGTTCCCGCGATCGTGCGCCGCGACGGCGGTCGGGGGCAGGGGACGAGGGGACCTGGTTCAGGGACCTCCGACCCTGGCGCAGCTGCGATACTGCGGCCATGAGCACCGTCGACGGACCCCGCCCCATCGGATACGAGCTCGGCGTGCACGAGCTCGGCGACGGGTGCCATGCGTACCTCCAACCCGACGGCGGTTGGGGTTGGAGCAACGCCGGCCTGGTGGTGGGCGACGGGGTGTCGCTGCTGGTCGACACCCTGTTCGATCTGCGCCTCACCCGGCAGATGCTCGATGCGATGTCGCCCATCACCCGCTCGGCCCCCATCGGCACGCTCGTCAACACCCACGCCAACGGTGACCACTGCTACGGGAACCAGTTGGTCGACCAGGCGGAGATCATCGCCACCGTCGCGACCGCGCACGAGATGACCGAGGTGCCACCTGCGATGCTCGCCGCGCTCAACGGTGCGCCTGGTGAGGTGGGCGACCTGTTCCGGTCGTTCTTCGGAGCGTTCGACTTCGAGGGCATCGACATGAAGCTGCCCACGCGGACGTTCGAGAAGCGACTCGACATCGAGGTCGGCGGGCGCGCGATCGAGCTGATCGAGGTGGGTCCGGCACACACGGCGGGCGACACGATCGTGGTGGTGCCCGACGCGAAGGTGGCGTACACGGGCGACATCCTGTTCATCGGCGGCACGCCCATCGTGTGGGCAGGCCCCTTGTCGAACTGGGTGGCGGCGTGCGACCTGATGTTGGGCATGGACATCGACACCGTGGTGCCCGGTCACGGCCCGCTCACCGACAAGGGCGGCGTCGCCGAGGTCCGCGACTACCTGGCGTTCGTCGACGGTGAGGCCACGGCACGTCAGCACGCCGGCATCGACGCCTGGGACGCCGCCCAGGAGATTGCCCGTGAGATCGGGGCCAACCCGTCGTTCGAGCGGCTCGGCGAGTTCGGGCGCATCGCGGTGAACGTCGAGACGGTGTATCGCAGCCTCGATCCCGCCCATCGCACGCCCGACGTGGTCGAGCAGTTCCGCCGGATGGCCCGCATCGAGGCGGGTGCAGCGCACGGATGACAGTCCCCGCGCACGACGTCGTGGTCATCGGCGACGGCCCTGCGGCGCGGGCGCTCGGCCGGGCCTGTCATGCCCGCGGGGTCGACGTCGTGCTGGTGGGCCCCGACCGAGCGTGGACGTCGACGTTCGGTGCCTGGACCGACGAGGTCGGCGAGCATCGCGGCGCGTTCGCGGTCGAGTCGGCGATCGACGTGGTCGCGGCAGGGCGGCGTCGAGTGCGGCGATCCTACGGGGTGTTCCACAACCAGCGGTTGCGCACCTCGCTCGATGTCGCGCCGCGTCTCGTCGACACCGTCACCGACGTGCGCCATCACCTGTGGGGCGCCGCCGTGCACACCGGCAGCGGATCGAAGCTGACCGCTCGCGTCGCGGTCGACGCGGCGGGCGCCGGTGGGTTCGTGCTCGATCGGACGGTCGGACGGGTGCCCTCGTCGTTCCAGACCGCGTACGGACTCGTTCTGCCCGAGCGGCCCGACGTCGGCGGTGACGTCGCCGTGCTGATGGACTGGCGCATCGCGACGGTCGATCCCGAGCCGACCTTCCTGTACGTCCTGCCGTTGGAGGGTGGTCGCTGGTTGGTCGAGGAGACGTCGCTCGCACGTCGGGTGCCGATGGGCGCCGACGAGCTCCGGCAGCGGCTGGCGGCCAGGCTCGGCCACGATCACACCGACCGCGCCGAGCACGTCGAGCACGTGCGCATCCCGATGCGGCCGGGTCTGCCGTCGTTGCTGCAGCCGACCGTCGGCTTCGGCGCGGCCGCCGGATACGTGCACCCGGCGACCGGCTATTCGGTCACGGCTTCGCTGCGGGCGGCCGACCGGGTGGCGGGTTCGATCGCCGAGGTGCTCGGCTCCGATGCGTCGCCGGCGCAGGCGGCCCGTGCGGTGTGGCAACGGGTCTGGCCCGTCGAACAGCGACGGGCACGGGCGTTGCACGACTACGGGCTCGCGGCGCTGCTGCGGATGGACGCCAACGACATCGGCGTGTTCTTCGACGCGTTCTTCGCGTTGCCGGACGAGATCTGGGCGCCCTACCTGCGCGTCGACGCGACCGCGGCCGAGGTGGGACGGGCGATGAGCGGTGTCTTCAGCCGTGTGCCGTGGTCGCTGCGTCGTCGTCTGGCGACAGGGAGTCCGGCGGCGTTCGCCCGTCTGGTTCGCTGACGACACCGACACCGGCACCGGCACCGGCTCCGGTGGCTGCGGCCGCCACATCCGTGCGGTGCTGGCGGATGCTCCGTCGCACGGCGAGCACCCATCCCGCGGCAGCGCAGGCCGAGAAGATCCACCACTGCATCATGTACGACAGGTGCGATCCCTCACTCAGCTCGGGAGCGGGCAGCGGGATCGGCAGCGCACCCTGATCGGGCTCGGCGGCGAGCAGGTCGACGTACACCGACAGCACCGGGGCGGGCAGTTGCTCGGCGAGCCGGGGGATGTCGACGCGGAACAGTTCGGTCAGCTCGCCGTCGGCCTCGGTGAGACCGCCCAGGGTGCGCTCCTGCGTCTCCCGCAGACGGCCGGTGACCTCCACGACGCCGGTCGCCGGAGCGGGCACCGATTCGGCGTCGGGGACGAAGCCGCGGTTGATGAGCACCAGTCGACCGTCGTCGAGTTCGAGTGGGGCGACGACGTTCACGCCGGTGACGCCGCCCTGTGCGCGGTTGACGATCACCACCTGCTCGTCGGGGAGATAGGTGCCGGTGGCCGTGACCGTGCGCCACTGGACATCAGCTGGGTCGGTGGCGTCGGTGACGACCT
>JBILUM010000117.1:0-6832 GCA_044370995.1 Ilumatobacteraceae bacterium
ACCGCGGTCGCCAGCTCAAGGACTACGACGGCCGCTGCTCGGAGATCCGATGCCCGTTCCACGGCTTCGCCTGGAAGCTCGACGGTTCGCTGCAGGACATCCCGGCGCAGTGGGACTTCGACCACGTCGAGGCAGAGGAGTTCAGCCTGCCCGAGTGCAAGGTGGCCACCTGGGCCGGCTTCGTGTTCATGAACCCCGACCCCGACGCCGAGCCGTTCGAGGACTTCCTGGGTGAGATGGCCGAGCAGTTCGAGGTGTGGGACCTCGCCAACCGCTACAAGCAGACGCACATCGCCAAGGTCGTGCCCTGCAACTGGAAGATCGCCCAGGAGGCGTTCTGCGAGGCGTTCCACGTCAACGCGACCCACCCGCAGGTGATGCCCTACCTCGGCGACACCAACAGTCAGGTCGACGTCTGGGAGAACTTCGCCCGGGTCATCTCGCCGGGTGGCACCGCCAGCCCGAACCTCGACTGGACGCCGACCCAGGACCAGATGATGCGGGCGATGCTCGACGTCCGCGACGACCAGGACTCGCCGATGCCGCTCACCGAGGAACAGTCGATGCGCGCCATCGCCGCGTCGATGAGCCGCGAGCGTTGGCGGGCCGTCGCCGGCGACTGGGTCGACCGGATCAGCGACGCCGAGATGATGGACAGCATCGACTACACGCTGTTCCCCAACTTCCATCCGTGGGGTGCGTTCAACCGCATCGTGTACCGGTTCCGGCCGAACGGCGACGACCACCGGAGCGCGATCATGGAGGTGATCTTCCTCGCCCCGTTCCTGGGAGAGCGGCCACCGCCGGCACAGATCAAGTGGCTCGAGGACTTCGAGACGTTCTCCGCAGCACCGGAACTCGGCATGCTCGCGAAGGTCTTCGACCAGGACCTGTTCAACATGCCCCGGGTGCAGACCGGGCTCGAGAGCACCCGCAAGCCCGGTGTCACCCTGGGCAACTACCAGGAGTCGAAGGTGCGCTGGCTCAACAACAAGCTCGACGAGTGGCTGGAGCGTCCCTGATGCTCGGTATCCGTCACCCGTTCACCGGCGCCCTCCACGAACGCGATGGGGAGGGAGCCGTCCTCGTCACCGCATCGGACGGCACCTGGGGCCGCTTCACCCGCCAGGGCCAATGGCTGGAGGGCGACCTCCGCGAGGCCGATCCTCATCTGTGCGGCTGGGTGGCCGGACCCATCATCGCCAACCATCGGATGGTCGACACACCTCCGAAGAGCTAGCAGGCAACGAGACGCGGGGTCGGACGTCGTGAGACGCCCCTCCCGTCCACGTTCCACAACCACACCGTCCCGTCGACCGAGGCGGGTGAGGAGGGCCACCATGAGCAGGGAACAACTCGTGTCGATGACACGGCGCAACATCACGCACAGCAAGAACGGCACCGTGCCGCTCGAAGACGCCGTGAAGCGCATCCCGTCGACCAACTACTACGACCCGGCGCGCTGGCAGATCGAGATGGATCGCATCTTCCGACGCGTGCCGCTCGTGCTCGGGTTCAGCGTCGAGCTCACCGAGCCCAACTCGTACAAGGCGATGGACGTCATGGGCACGCCCGTGCTGCTGGTGCGCGGCGACGACGGCACCCTGCGGTCGTTCGTCAACATGTGCAGCCACCGCGGCGCCGTGGTGATGGAGGAGGGCACCGGCGTCACGCGGCGCTTCTCCTGCCCGTACCACGCCTGGGTGTACAACACCGAGGGCGCGCTCGTCGGCATGCTCGACAAGGAGAACTTCGGCGAGATCGACATGTCGTGCCACGGGCTCACCCAGCTGCCGGTGGCCGAGCGTGCCGGCATCGTGTTCGGCGGCATCACGCCCGGCATGAACTTCGACATCGACGAGTACCTGTGCGGCTACGGCGAGATGCTCGACCACCTCGACCTCGCCAACTGCACCTACGTCGGCAAGCAGAGCGTCGGCGGCCCGAACTGGAAGCTCGCCTACGACGGGTACCTCGACTTCTACCACCTGCCGATCCTGCACAAGGACACGTTCGGGCCCACGTACAACAACAAGACGATCAACGACGCCTGGGGCCCGCACCAGCGCAACGTGCAACCCGACGAGCGCTACCTCGCGCTGGCCGAGTTGCCCGAGGACGAGTGGCAGGTCTCCAAGATGGTGTCGGGCGTGTGGACGATCTTCCCCCACATCTCGATCGCCAGCTTCGACGCCGGCGGCAAGCTGTTCATGATCTCGCAGCTGTTCCCCGGCGAGACGCCCGAGACCTCGGTGACCACCCAGCACTTCCTGGCGGTCGACGCACCCGACGGCGACCGGTTGAACATCATCGAGAAGCAGATGGACTTCCTGCTGCACGTCGTGCGCGACGAGGACTACTACACCGGCAACCGGATCCAACGGGCCGTGAAGACGGGTGCGAAGAGCGAGTTCCTGTTCGGCCGCAACGAGGGTCCGTGCCAACGCTTCCACGACTGGGTGGAGGACCTGATCCACGCGGAGACCGAGGCCGACACGGCCGCGCTGTTCGCCGGTGCCGGCGAGTTCCACCACCCGTGATCCGCTGACACGGTCACCGATACCCGTCGTGCGCGAGCTCGTCCTCAGCCACTTCAGCCTGGCTCGTCTCCACCCGATCGAGGATCGCGTGCGACTCGCAGCCGCCAACGGCTTCGACGGCATCGGCCTGTGGGTCGGGCACTACGAGCAGCTCGAGCGCGAGGGGTTCGCGCCCCACGGACTGCAGGAGCTGCTCGACCAGCACGGCATCCGCCTCCGCGAGATCGAGGTGATCACCGATCTCGGCACCACTGACGCTGCCGCAGCGCGCGCCGAGATCGCGTGGCGGATGGCCGACGCGTTCGGATGTCGGTACCTCCAGGTGATCGGGCCGTCGGGCGACGACCCGGTCGCAGCCGCGAACTCGTTCGGCGACCTGTGCGATCGGGGTGCCGACCACGGACTCGTGCTCGGCATCGAGTTCCTGCCGTTCAACGACATCCCCACCGTGCACGACGCACGTCGCATCGTCGAGGGAGCCGGGCGCTCGAATGGCGGCATCTGCGTCGACATCTGGCACCACGAGCGCGGGGCCCGCGACCTCGAGGCCATCGCCGCCCTGCCCGGAGAGCTGATCACCGGCATCCAGCTGAACGACGGCACGCGAGTGCCCGAGCACCCCGACTACTACACCGACTGCCTCGCCAACCGGCGGGCGATGGGCGAGGGCGAGTTCGACATCACGGCCTTCCTCGACGCCGTCCACGGCACCGGCACCACCGCCCCGTGGTCGTTGGAGGTGCCGAACGCAGCCGGCTGGGTCGACGCTGATCGACACCTCGCTGCGATCGCAGCCGGCATCAGGCGCTTCCGCTGACCGATCGGTCGGCACCCATCACATCAGGCACGTCAGGAACGAAAGGAACGGACACGTGAGCAACAACTTCTCCATGGACGGCAAGGTCGTCGTCGTCACCGGCGCAGCGGGTGGCATGGGCACGGCGATCAGCCGCACACTCGTGGAAGCCGGCGCGCGCGTCGTGGCGTGCGACCGTGCGGCCGAACCGCTGCGCGAGCTGTGCGGATCGCTCGGCGACGCCGCAACCGACGTGGCCGGCGACATCACCGACCCCGACACGGTGCAGCGGATGGTGAGCACTGCGGTCGAGCGCTTCGGACGGCTCGACGCGGCGCTCAACGGCGCGGCGATCGAGTTCGAGTCGGTGCCGCTGCACGAGACCTCCGACGAGGACTTCGAGCTGATGATGCACGTGAACGTGACGGCGTTGTTCCGCTGCATGCGCGCCGAGATCCGGGCGATGCTCGCCGCTGGCAACGGCGGCAGCATCGTCAACATCGCCAGCACCAACTCGTTCAAGCCGCAGCCGAACCAGCCGGCGTACACGGCGAGCAAGCACGCCGTGCTCGGTCTCACCCGCAGCGCGGCGCTCGACTACGCCTCGAGCGGCATCCGGGTGAACGCGATCTGCCCGGGCACCATCGACACGCCGATGCTGCGCAACGCGATGGAGCGCCGCGGCCGCAACCCCGAGGAGGTCGCGAAGCGGCTCAGCCGGTTCGGTCGGTTCGGCACCCCGCAGGAGATCGCCGATGCCACGCTGTGGCTGTGCAGCGACGCCTCGTCGTTCACGACCGGCCACGCACTCGCCATCGACGGCGGCATGCTCGGCGCCTGACCCGGAACGCTTCGTGAGCGACACGCGCCCATGCGCCGCGTCTCGCTCACGAAACCCGCTCAGCGGCGGCGGATCGGGGGCGGGGAGTTGGTCACGCGCGGCTTGCGGCGCAGGCGATACGACCACGTCACCAGCCCGCTCCAGATGCGGTCGCAGACGATGAGCAGACCCTGACGCTTCCGCCCCAGGCGACCCTTCGACGCGCCGCTCACGACTGCACCTCAGGTCGCAGCACGGCGCGGGCCGCACCGGGCAGGTCGACGGTCGCCGTCGCCCGGCCCGTGTCGTCCGCGGTCACCGTCGTCGACGGTCCGTCGCCCATGTCGAGCACGTAGCGAGCCCCGGGTGTGAGCGATGCGAACAGCAGGTCCACCGACGACACCGCTGCGGCGCCGGTGGGCCGCAACGACAGCTCGAGCGTCGAACCGTCGTCGCACACCGCCTCGGTGACGAGGACCGAGTCCCAGTCGGTCGCGGCGAGGATCGGCCCGACCGGTGCCACGAACCCGCGCATGTTCAACGCGGCGAGATCGAGCGGGGACGACCAGCGCAGCAGCATGTACGAACCCGTCGCCGACGCACTGCCGTCGACCGGACGATCCGGCCACTGCTTGCCCGTCGCACACTTCTCGGCCGACGACCGGATGGCGGCGTCGACGAGGCGGGCATCGCCGACGAGGCGGGCGCCGCCGATGACCTTGATCCAGGGGAGCAGCTTGCTGCGGCGTGTGCGATGACGCTCGAGCTCTGCGGGCAGGTCGAGGTCGAGGCGCCCGTCGCGCACCATCGCCGACAGCCCCGCCATCTTCGGCGCCGCACCGCGCAGCTCGAGCGCCCGGGCCCGACGCGCGTGGTCGGGGAGGATGTCGACGAACCGATGCGTGCCGTTCGCGAAGTAGTGGCCGCCCGGCACCTCGCCGGTGTCCCACGACAGGCCGACGTGGTTGGAGCGGATGTGGGCGTACGACCCGTCAGGGGTGAGGTACTCGTGGTCGAGCGTGTGCGTCCACCGGTCGCGCACCTTCGGCCACGAGTCGGTGCCGTGGGCCACGTCGTGACCGTGCAGCGCCTGCGCACCCATCACGTTGCACACCGTGAACGACCAACCCGGCTCGCACGGGAAGAACCCGAGACGGCTCCGCTCGAAGTTGCGCTGCACCGCCTCGGCGAGCGAGTGGTGGTCGTAGCTGAACGTACGCCCGTCGAGCCACACGAACTCCAGCGATCCCGGCTTGTCGAAGGTGTCGCTGCCCGTTGCCGCCTCGACGCTGTTGATCACGTCGCCGAGGAACGCCGAGAACATGATGTTGTCGCGCCGGATCGGATCGGGGTTCGAGTCGAAGTTCCCCACGAGGTTCAGCGTGCGCCAGTACTTCCACACCCGGAGGTCGGTGTGCTTGCGCACCATCGTCTCGAGCGCCTTGGTGATCTGCGCCGGTGCGTTCGGCAGATGGTTGGCTGCGTAGAGCGTCATCGCCCAGGTGAGGCTGTTCAGCTGGTAGCGCAGCTGGGTGCCGCCGTGGAACTGCTCGCCCCAGTCGAGCCCGTCGAGGCCGTCCTCCGGCTGGAACGCAAATGCATACGCCCACCGGAGCAGCTCGGCGTCCATGTCGTCGAGTTCGCGCCGCTCGGTGATGCGTTCGGGCAGCTGCGCGCCGAGCAGGTACTCGTTCAGCTCGGGCACCTTGGCGAGCTTGCGGCGATAGGCCTGCTCCACCCGCCACACCATGAGACCGACCGATGCGACGGCCATCGCATACGCGGCAGGAACGGCCCAACCCCAGGTGGTGCCGCGGTCGACGAACCAGCGTGGCCCGTCGACGAGCGCAACCGCGACAACACCGGCACCGACCCACACGATCGGGATCGCGACGTGCGCGCTGACACCCCACCACAGCACGAGCGCCACGAGCAGTGCCACCAGGGAACCCAGGAACAGCAGCGGTGACGCGACGTACAGCAGCCCGGCACCGGGGAACACCATCGACGTGCCGGCCGCCGTGGCGGCCTCGCCACCGACGACGATGAGGGCTCCCGCGACCACCTGCCACATGAGCAGGGTCACCGCGAGGCGGCCCAGCAACCGGCGGCTCTCGGGCCCCAGACGGGGCGGTGACGACGGCAGCAGCAGCGGCCCGCCGGCCGCTGCGTCGGGAGGAGACGAGGTGGTGGCGGTCATCGATCAGATCCTCGCACCCCGGTGGCCTGTCGGGCGACGAGAGGCGGCGCCTCGTAGGTGACCTGCGGGCGACCCGTCACCTTGCACACGAGCCGGACGAGCCGCACCCACACCTGTGCACAGTTCAGGTAGAGCGTGATCACGACGCACCGTCCTCCATGGGGACGAGCCGCAGCGTGCGCACGCCGCGAATGGCGACGTCCGCACCGGCCGTGCCGTCGGCCGACGCGGTGAACTCGGCGACCACCTCGGCGCCATCGAGCAGCCGGTACCGGGCATCGGGCCGCAACGCCACGAACCCGAGCTGCACGGGTGCATCGCTCGGCGTCGGGCCCGGACGGAGCACGAGGTCGAGCGTCTCCCCGTCGGACGACCGCGCCACGGTGACGAGCACTGCCGGCCACGGCACCTCGTCGAGCACCGGGCCGACCGGCGGCACCCACCCGCGCAGATTCAGGCTCGCGTTGTCCATCGGG
>JBILUM010000118.1:0-6827 GCA_044370995.1 Ilumatobacteraceae bacterium
TCGCACGGCATCGGTGAGCGCCGTCTCCACACCAGCGGCGCCGGTGGTGGCTCAGTGGCTGAAGTTGACGTGCGGCAGGATCTTCTGGAGCCACTTCGGGGCGTACCAGCTCTTGTCGCCGAGCAGTGCCATCGTCGCCGGGACGAGCATCACCCGGACCACGGTGGCGTCGAGCAGGACCGCGACCGCCAGGGTGAGCCCGAGCTCGGTGGGCGGGATCGGACCCGTCACGCCGAAGGCGATGAACACGATGATCATGATGATCGCCGCGTTGGTGATCGGTCTGCCGGTTCGGGCGATGCCCTCACTGATGGCCCGATGCGTGTCGCCCGTCGCCTGGTAGCGCTCCTTGATCGCCGCGAGCAGGAACAGCTGGTAGTCCATCGACAGCCCGAACAACAGGGCGAAGAAGAACAACGGCGCCCAGGCGTCGACGAAGCCCTGGTGCTCGATGCCGATGAGGCGTGCGCCGTAGCCGTGCTGGAACACCAGCGTCGCGAACCCGAAGGCGGCGCCGACGGTGAGCAGGTTCATCAGGATCGAGAAGGTGGCGATCACGACGCTGCGGAACACCACGAGCAGCAGCAGGAAGGCGACGATCAGGATCAGCCCGATGGCGTACGGGGCCCGGTCGACGAGCACCTGGGTGAGGTCGTGGTTCTGGCCGGCGGGTCCGCCGACGAGGGCGTTCGGCACCGCGTCGTCGAGACCGCTGCGCAGCGCCTCGACCATGTCGGCCGTCGCTGCCTCGTCGATCTGGGTGCCGGGCGTGACGCGGACGACGACGCGACCGCTTGCGGCCGGCGGGGTGACGATGCGGGCGTCGACCACGTTGGGGGTGGCCGTCGCGATGTCGATGACCTGCTGTGCGTCGGCGGCGGCGACGGTGACGTACGCCGGGCCGGCGGCACCGGGGCCGAACGACTCGACGACCATGTCGTAGCCGTCGCGGCTGGTGTGGCCCTGGTCGACGACGCGTGCGCCCGGCATACCGAGCGTCATGCCGAATGCCGGTGCGGCGAGCGCACCGAGCAGCACGAGGCCGGTGGCGAGCGTGCGGCCGGGACGACGCAGCGCAGCACCCGTCCACTTCGCCCAGCGACCCTCGGCGACGATGTCGGGGTCCTTCTCACCGCGGGTGACGAGGACCTTGTCGCCCATCGCGATCAGGACCGCGGGCAGCAGGGTGAGCGCAGCCAGGGCGACGGCGATGACCGAGATGATCATGCCGAGCGCCATCGTCTGGAAGACCATGACCGGCACCAGGAACACCGCAGCGAGCGACAGCACGACGGTCAGCGCCGAGAGGAACACGGCCTTGCCCGACGTCGACATCGCGTTCTCGATCGCCTTGATGGGATCCTTGCCCTCGACGCGCTCCTCTCGGTAGCGGGACACGATGAACAGGCTGTAGTCGATACCGACGGCCAGGCCGATCATCATCGAGAAGTTCATCGACCACACCGAGATCGGCGAGATGAGGCTGAGCAGGTGCAGCGATGCGAAGCCGGTCGCGATGCCCGCGATGGCGAGGATGAGCGGGATACCGGCAGCGATGAGGGCGCCGAAGGCGATGAACAGCATGATCAGCGTCGGCAGGCCCGAGAGCAGTTCGGCCTTGTGGAGGGCCTCTTCGTTCATCTGGTTGAAGTCGGCCCAGACGGGCCATTCACCGGTGACCTCGACCGTGGCGCCGTCGGCGACCGTGAGGTCGCCGACGAAGTCGCCGAGCTCACCAGCGGCCTCGGGGCGATCCTTGTCCTCACCGATCTGCTGCTCGACGGGCACCAGCGCGGTGAGGCCGTCCTGGGAGATCATCCCGGCCTCGGGCGGCATCGCCAGCGGATCGACGACGGACACGACCTTCGGCCCGTCGGCGAGGGCGGCGACGACCGCCTGCAGACCGGCCGGGTCGTCGGCGATCGGTGTCGCCTGTCGGTAGACGACGATCGGGTTCTCGGCGCCCATCGCCGGGAAGTCGGCGCGCAGTTCCTTGCGCACCGCCTCGGCGGTGGAGCCCTTGGCGTCCCAGCCGGCGCCCGAGAGCGCCTTGGTGAGCGTGATCGCGAGCGGTGCGGCGGCGAGCGTCACCACGAGCCACACGAGGATCACCGCCTTGCGGTGTCGCGCCATCGACACGGCGAGCCGCGAGAACAGCGCTCGTTCGTCGGGGTCGTGCGACGGCTCGTGCTCGACGGGCAGCGTCGATTCGATGACAGTGCTCACAGCTCAACTCCTCGTTCCAGTGTTCGTCCGGGTGGAAGGACGATGGAACTATACCCCACGGGGTATCTCTTGCAAACCCCCAGGGGTATAGGGAGGGACGCTCAGTGGGCGCGCTCGACCCAGCTGTGGATGGTCTGGAAGTAGTTGGCCCGGTCGTACACGTCCGGGTCGGGCACGTTGGCCCGGCTGATGCTTCCCCGCAGTTGGCGCACGCTGTCGTAATCGCGCTCGTCCATCCACGTCACCAGCTCGCGACGCATCTCGAGCAGGTGCTCCGGGCCGTGGCGCAACAGCGCGCTGGTGGTCATCACCACGTCGGCGCCGGCGAGCAGCAGCTTCAGGGCATCCATCCCGGTGTGCACTCCCCCGCTCGCAGCCAACGATCCCCGCGAGAACTCGCGCAGCACCCCGATCCAGTGGAGCGGCAGACGAGCATCGTCCGAGGTCGACAGCTGGAGCCTGGGGCGCACCTCCAGCGTGTCGAGATCGATGTCGGGCTGGTAGAGCCGGTTGAACAGCACGAGCCCGTCGGCACCGGCGAGTTCGAACGCCTTCGCGGTGTGGGCGAGGGCGGTGAACCACGGCCCGATCTTCACGGCCAACGGGATGCTGATCTCCTGCTTCACCTCCTCGATGAGCTCCATGTAGCGGCGCTCCACCTCGGCGGCCGAGGTCATCGGGTCGGTGACGGTGTCGTACAGGTTCAGCTCGATCGCGTCGGCACCCGCCTCGGCGAGCAGCTTGGCGTAGCGGACCCATCCGCCGGGCGACACGCCGTTGATGCTGGCGATCACCGGGATCGACAGCTCCGCCTTCGCGGCCTCGACGAGATCGAGGTGGTGGTCGGGTCCGACCTCCACGCCGTCGAGGTGCGGGAGGTAGCTGAGCGCCTCACCGTTGCTGTCGGCGCCGTACCCCAGGGCGTACTCGACGGCGAAGGCCTCGTGCTCGATCTGCTCCTCGAACAGGCTCGGCAGCACGATGGCCCCGGCGCCGGCGGCCTCGAGCCGCGCCCACATCGCCGGGTCGCCGGTGACCGGGCCGGGCGACGCCACGAACGGGCTGTGGAGCTTCAGCCCGAGGTACATGGTGGTGAGATCGATCACGACTCCTCCTCGGATTCCGCGAGCACTGCGCTCGCCGCGTGTTCGGGTGCCTGGCGTTCGATGCCGGCCAACCCCTGGTAGTAGTTCCACCGGCCGGTGACGTCGTTCTGGGCCAGGCGCAACAGCTCCGACGAGCGTTCCGGATCCGTTCGGCTGAGGATGCCGAACCGGGCCTCGGCACGGGCGAACTCGGCGTAGGGCACCGACGGCTCGGCACTGTCCAGCTCGAACGGGTGGGTGCTCTCCCCCACCCCCGGCCGGTACCGGTAGAGGGGCCAGTGCCCGCTCTGCACGGCGGCCTTCTGCTGGGTCATCGACCGGGACATGTCGTAGCCGTGGGCGATGCAGCTCGAATAGGCGATCACGAGCGACACGCCCGGCCACGCCGCTGCTTCGAGCAGCGCCTTCACCGTCTGCACGTCGCTCGCACCCAGGGCGATCTTGGCCACGTACACGTCGCCGAAGCTCATCGCCTCGAGCCCGAGGTCCTTCTTGGCGATGCCCTTGCCGCTCGCCGCGAACTTCGCGACCGCACCCCGAGGCGTCGCCTTCGACGCCTGACCGCCGGTGTTGGAGTACACCTCGGTGTCCATCACGAGGATGTTCACGTTGCGACCGCTGCCCATCACGTGGTCGAGCCCGCCGGCACCGATGTCGTAGGCCCATCCGTCGCCGCCGACGATCCACACCGCCCGGCCGACGAGCGCTCCGGCCAGCTCGTGGAGACGAGCGACCTCGGGGTCGTCGGCGTCGAGGCCGGCGAGCTCGGCCAGCGAGGACTGCAACGACGCGACCCGGCTGCGCTGGTCGCGCACCCCGTGATCGTCGGTGTCGTCGACGTGCTCGACGATGGCCGAAGCGAGCGCCGGATCGACCCGGCCCGCCAGGCGGTCGAGCGCCTCGAGCGCCGCTCGGCGCTGGGCCTCGTAACCCAGCCTGATGCCGAGACCGAACTCGGCGTTGTCCTCGAACAGGCTGTTGCTCCACGCCGGACCACGGCCGTCGGCGTCGGTGGTGTAGGGCGTGGTGGGTAGGTTGCCGCCGTAGATGCTCGAGCAGCCGGTGGCGTTGGCGATGAGCAGCCGGTCGCCGAACAGCTGCGTGAGCAGCTTCAGGTACGGCGTCTCACCGCAGCCCGAGCAGGCACCGCTGAACTCGAACAACGGCTGACGCAGCTGGCTCGTCTTCACCGACGCCGGATCGAACGCCGTGGTGTCCGCGCTCTCGGTGGCGAGGAACGCGTCCCAGGCGATCCGTTCCACCTCGAGGTGGTCACCGATCGGGCGGAGGTTGATGCTCTTGCGCTTCACCTCGCTCTTGTCGTGCGCCGGGCAGGCCGTGACGCACAGCCCGCAGCCGGTGCAGTCGTCGGGTGCCACCTGCACGGTCAACGACAGGCCGGGCACCTCGCGACTGCGGAACGGCTTGGTCTTCAACACGCTGCCGTCGGCGAGCGCTGCCGGCTCGTACACCTTCAACCGGATCGCGGCGTGTGGGCAGACGATCGCGCACTTGCCGCAGTCGATGCACAGGTCGGGTTCCCAGATCGGGATCTCGGTCGCGATCGTGCGGCGCTCGACCTTCGCCGTGCCGGTGGGGAACGTGCCGTCGGGCGGCAGCGCGCTCACGGGCAGCAGGTCGCCCTCCCCCGCCAGCATCCTGGCAGTGACCCGCTGCACGAAGTCGCTGCTGCCCGCCGGCACGGTCGCCCGCACGTGGACACCGCTGTCGGCGGTGGCACCGATCGGCACCGGGTGCAGGTTGGCGAGCGTGTGGTCGACCGCAGCGACGTTGCGCTCGACGATCACCACGCCCCGCTTGCCGTAGCTGTGCTCGATCGCCTCCTTCAGCGCGGCGATCGCCTGCTCGGTGGGCAGCACCCCCGACAGGGCGAAGAAGCACGTCTGCATCACGGTGTTCACACGCCCGGCGAGGCCGGCCGCCTTGGCGACCGCAGCGGCATCGATCGTGTACAGCCGGAGCCCGCGATCGAGCACCTGCTGCTGGGCGCTCTCGGGCAACGCACCCCATACATCCTCGGGCCGGTGCGGGCTGTTGAGCAGCACCACCGCACCGGGGGCGGCCACCTTCAGCACGTCGAGGCGCTGCAGGAAGCTCCACTGGTGAACGCCGACGAAGGTGGCCTGATCGACGAGGTAGGTGCTCGTGATCGGGTTCGGGTCGAACCGCAGGTGGCTGATCGTGGTGGAGCCCGACTTCTTCGAGTCGTAGACGAAGTAGCCCTGCACGCGGAGGTCGGTCCGGTCGCCGACGATCTTGGCGGTGTTCTTGTTCGCACCGACGGTGCCGTCGCTGCCGAGCCCGTAGAACACGGCGCGCACCTTGGCCCGGTCGGTCGTGAAGCTCGCGTCGACGGCCAGGCTGAGCCGGGTGACGTCGTCGACGATGCCGACGGTGAAGCCGTTGCGCGGCGTCTCGGCCGAGGCCTCGTCGAACACGGCCTTGGCCATCGCCGGCGTGAACTCCTTCGAGCTCAGGCCGTAGCGGCCACCGATCACGCGCGGCTTCGCACTGCCCACCCAGTGCTCGTCGGCCGAGTGCCACAGCGCCGACAGCACGTCGAGGTGCAACGGCTCGAACGGCGCGCCCGGCTCCTTCGTCCGGTCGAGCACCGCGATGGTGCGCACGCTCGGCGGCAGCGCGGCGAGGAGCTGCGCGGTGGGGAACGGCCGGTACAGGCGCACGACCGCGACGCCCACGCGTTCGCCGGCGGCGTTCATCGCGTCGACCGCTTCCTGCACCGCACCGGCACCGCTGCCCATCAAGACGATCACGCGATCGGCGTCGGGCGCTCCGTGGTAGTCGACGAGGTGGTACTGCCGGCCGGTGAGCGAGGCGAGCTGGTCGAAGGCCGCCTGCGTCGCAGCCGGCACGGCGTCGTGGAACGGGTTGCACGCCTCGCGCGCCTGGAAGAACACGTCGGGGTTCTGCGCCGTGCCACGGATGACCGGGTGGTCGCTGTCGAGCCCGCGGTCACGGAACTCGCTCACGAGCCGCTCGTCGACCATCGCACGGAGCTGTTCGGCACTGACGAGCTCGACGGTGTTGAGCTCGTGGCTCGTGCGGAAACCGTCGAAGAAGTGCAGGTACGGCACCCGCGTCACGAGCGTCGCGGCATGCGCGACAGCAGCGAAGTCGCCGGTCTCCTGCACGGAGCTGGCGCACAGCATCGCCCACCCGGTGGTGCGGGCGGCCATCACGTCGCTGTGGTCGCCGAAGATGCTGAGCGCGTGGGTGGCGATCGTGCGGGCAGCCACGTGGATCACGGCCGGGGTGAGCTCGCCGGCGATCTTGAACATGTTCGGCAGCATGAGCAGCAGGCCCTGGCTCGCCGTGAACGTGGTGGCGAGTGCGCCGCGGGTGACCGCACCGTGCAGCGTGCCGGCGGCGCCGGCCTCGCTCTGCATCTCGATCACCTCGGGCACCACGCCCCACAGGTTCTGGCGCCCTCGTGCGCTCCAGTCGTCGGCGAAC
>JBILUM010000119.1:0-6825 GCA_044370995.1 Ilumatobacteraceae bacterium
GTCGTCGTGCTCGGACTCAAGCGGAGGCGACGACATCGCCGCCGCGTCCAACAACTCGCCGCGCGTCGCGCCCGGGGGGCGTTCAGCTCCGGGGTGGACGTCCTGATCGACGCCGGGGTGCGCACCCGCCGGTCGTCCACCGACCGCGAACTCGTCGGAGCAGGAGCACGGACGGTGGGCGATGCGGCCGGTCTGCTCACCCCCGCAGCGGACGCGGCGACGGCCGCCGTGTTCGATCCCCGTGGTGCCGACGCCGTCGACGCCGATGTCGCGTGGGAGGCCGTCGAGCGGTTCGAGGACCAGGTGGCCGCCCAGCTGGGCACCGTTCGCTGGTGGCGGTCGAAGCTCAGCCTTCGGTCGCTGCGCCGCGGTCTCCCGGACTGAGCGGGGTCGCGGGCGGGGCGCCGAACGGGCCGGCAGTGCTGTCAGTGCCGGCAGTGCCGGTGGGCGGATACGGCGGATGCGTGAGCCGCCGCGCGCTGTCGGGCGACGCCCACGGGAGGGCGACGCGCTCGGGAGCGAAGGACGGTCCGCCGACGCCACGTGACGGCAACGACATGGGGGTGTTGAGCACCAGCGCGCTCACCAGGCCGATCGTGACGAGGCCGGGCCGGATCAGGATGCCCTCGGTGAGGCTCGCCGTGATCGTGGCGGTCCAGAGACCGAGCGCCGCCGGCACCACGGGCGAACTGTCGCCAGCGAGGATACGGCCGATGATCCGCACGATGCAGGCGGCGTACGCGGCGAGCACGAGCACGACACCGATCAGGCCGTACTCGAGCCACTGGTCGAGCAGGCCCTGGTGCGAACCGATCACGGTCCAGCCGGACGCGTGACGCAGCTCGGACAGGCCGGGAGTCGTGGTCTCCCAGAACCCGCCGGGGCCGTAGCCGGCCCACGGGTGCTCCTGGATCGCCCGCCATGCGTAGCGCCAGATGATGGTGCGGCCGGTGAGGGTGGCGTCCTTGCCGAACAGCCCGAAGATCTGCTCGCGGGCGGAGATCACGACGGCACCCAGGCCGATGGCCAGCGCAGTGAGGATGAACGTGCTGCCGCTGCCGCCACGGCGCCGTTCGGCGATGATCTGTCCGCTCAGCCACTGCATGACCGCGATCGCCGCCGCGGCGATGATCGACGTCGAGCTCTGGCAGAGCAGCAGCAGCACGACGACGAGCGCCGTGTACCCGGTGCGCAACCATGCGGGCTTCAACGCCGACCGGAGGGCGAAGCCGAGCACGAGCGCCGCCCCGAGGGAGTTCTTCTGGTAGAAGAAGCTGCGCAGGCCGAGATCGGAGAGGCCGACGTCGCTGCGGCCCAACGAGAAGGCATCAGCCGGACGGAGCACTGCGTCCGCGAGGACGAGCACGGCCATCACGACCGATGCCTTGGCCAGGAACGACAGCACGCCACGGGCGTCGAAGATGCTCGCCGCGACGTGCACCGAGACGATCAACACAAGGTTGAGCAGCACCTGGCGGGCGGCCTCGAGCGGATCGCCCTGGGTCCACCCGATCGACATGATCATCCACGCGAGGATCGGGAACAGCCAGATCTCGATGCGGATGTCGCGGATGGGCTTGGTGCCGATGCCCAGCAGTGCATACCCGAAGATCGTCATCGGGACGAGCGCGATCTGCACGTACCACATGTAGTCGAACTCGATCAGCGCACCGATCGAGCTGAGGAAGATCGACAGGCCGACGAGGAACGGGATCCGAGGGTCGCCGAGCCCGATGCTCGACTGCTGCGACCGCGCGCCAGCACCAGGCCCGGTGAGCGGCGGCAGCTGCAGCGAGGTCATGGCTGGCGGCGGGGTTCCTGGGTCATCTGCACGTCGGGCGGTGCGACGGCCGGCGTCGGCGACGACCGTGCTCGGCCGGCAGGCGTGCCGACCGGCAGCAGCTCGGCCCGAGAGGCCCGGATCTGGTGGACCACCCCGGCGAGGGCGTCCATGCGCTGACGCTTCATCGGCATGGTCAGTACGACGGCGTCGGCCACCTGGGCGAGCTGCACCGTGGTGGCCGAGTCGAGCAGCGGACCGCCGTCGAAGACGACGACGTGGGCGTGCCGCGAGGCGGCCTCCACGACGTCCTGCACGTTCTGGCGGCGCAGTGGCGCACTCGCCGACTTGTCGCCGAGACCGATGACGCTGAGACCGGGGATGCCACTCGGCGTGAACGGGTCGCCGAGGCTCGGCCGGCGCCGCAACCCGGAGGCGTCGGTCTCCTCGGCGTGGTCGAGCAGGGCCGCGATACCGGGACGGCCCGGCGCGAAGAGTGCCGTCACCTCGGGGTGGCGCAGGTCGGCATCGACGAGCAGCACCTGCGAGCCGAGCGCGGCGTACCGGTTGGCCATCGCTGCGGCGAGCGTGGTGGTGCCGGCCGAACGCTCGGACCCGGCCACGACCACCACCAGCGACGCACCGGGACGTGCGCTCGCCTCGGCTCGCACGCAGAGGTTGTCGACGAACGGGATGACGTTGGGCGGGAGGCTGCTGAGTGCGGCGCGGCGCGACTTGGCGAGCGCTCGGGCCCGCGGGAACTCGCCGACCACGGGTCGGCCGAGCACCTCGCTGGCCTGCGCCGGGTCGAGCACACGGGGCGACAGGCGGCCGAGGAGCACGGCGCCGATGAGGCCGGCGAAGAAGCCGCCGACGGCGCCGGCGTACACGAGCAGCGTGGCCGGCGGTTCGGGATCGGCCGGCACGGTGCCCTGCTGCACGATCTGGCTCGTGACGCGGAGCCGCTGGCTGACCTCGAGCTGGGTCCTGCTGCTCAGGATCTGGGAGTACTCGGCCTGCAGGCTCGCCTTGCGGGAGACGAGATCGGGAGCGATCTGGTCGAGGCTGGGGATGAAGCCGGCGTCAGGGTTGTTGGCGACCTGGTCGAGGAAGGGCTGCATGACGGCGTCGATGTCGGCGTCGACGGAGCTGATCTGGGTGTTGAGGTCGGCGAGTTGGGCATCGAGCCGCTCGATCTCGGGGCCCTGCTGGGCGTCGACGGCGGCCTTGATCCGCTCGAAGTAGAGCTTCAGGTAGGCGTCGGCGATCAGCTTCGACAACTCGGGGTCGGCGGTGGACGTGACCACACGGACGATGTCGGTTCGGGGCTCGTGGGTGAACACGGTGGCGAACTGCACCTGCCCGGTCGAGATGCCGCCGCCCACTTCGCTCGCCACCTGTTCGGCCAGCGCGGACGAGCGCAACACGCTCAGCTCACCGACCACGTACCGGTCGGGGTCGGAGGTGAAGGTGACGTTGACGCGCGACTCGCTCGGCGGCGTGACCAGCATGATCGCTTCGGACACGTAGTTGGAGCCACCCCGGTTCTCGAGGGCGAACCCGGCCAACGAACCGAGCAGCGCGCCGAGCACCGGCAGCCACAGGTACCGCCGGATCGCACTGATCACAAAGGAAAGTTCCACGTCGCCCTTTCACAACAGGTGAGCGGCCCGGGGACGACCGCCACTGCTGGTAGGCGGCCGAGTCTACGCGGTGGTCGCGCTGCGACGACCTCGCGCCACGCGAAGTGGGAACGATTGGACACTTCGGCCCGGGTTGGGGTCAGCCGCCGGCGGGGGCGAAGTCGGGGCCGAGCACCGGCAGCGGCAGCGCGGCGAACTGCGGCGGCTCACCAGGGTCGGTGCCGATCGGGTCGAACGAGAGCACGATCACCTGCCGGTGTCCGACACGGTGCTCGCTCGGATCGCCCGAGCCGTCCTCGCCGTCGACCGTCCATCGGAACACGCCCTCGCGGCCGTCGGGACACGTGTCGCCGGTGCGCACGTCGACCCCGTCCCACACCACGAACCCGTCGTCGTCGGCACGCCACCCGCCCTCGGCCAGGAACCGTCCGAGGGTCGCCTCGTCGCCGGTGTCCCGGTCGGGCCCGTCCGCGTTCACGGGGTGGACGTAGACGAGGCCGTCGCCGTGTGAGTGCACACCGGCTTCGAGGGCGGTGGCGGGCGCGTTCGCGAGCCACTCCCCGCACACGTGCACCCCCAGCGCCGCGAGCCAGACATCGCCCACGTCGGCGCGCGGCCGGTCGAGGTCGGGGCGCGGTTCACCGCGCAGCACCGCCGCCACCGTGAGCGCTTCCCGCTCGGACAGCAGCGGTCCGAACGCGGCCTCCTGGGCGAGCGCCGCGTACCCGAACTCGAGCATGCCCCGACCGTCGGCGACGAGCACGTATCGATCCGCAGCCGCCGACTCGAAGGCATCGCGGACAGTGGTGAAGGCGTCGGGCGCCACCTGTACCCGGACCACCCACCCGAGATCGCCGCGCGACTCGGCCACGGCGTCGGCGACCCAGTCCGGCCCGCCGGCGTCGTCGCCGATCCCGAGCGCGTCGCCGAGCAGGTGGCATCGCCGTCCGTCGAGGCGCATGCCCACCCCGAAGTCCTCGCAGAAGCCGACCGTCGTGCTGAGCACCGGCCGGATCTCGACGAACGCCGGTCCGTCCCCTGGGGCATCTCCATCGGCCACGGCATCGACGACGGTCTCAGCGGTCGCGATCGGTGCGGACGGCTCCGACGACGTGCCGGCGCACGCAGCCACCATGCCGCCGACGATCAGCGCCGCGACAGCGCGCACCCGACGCCCCGTCCGAGTGCGACGCGGTTCGCGGACGAGGGTCACGGGAAGCGCGTCGCCATCCAGTCGGCCACCAGCCGCAGCGCCTCGGGTCGGTGCCCCTCGAGGTAGTGCGGCGCGCCCGCCAGTTCGACGTAGGTGCGATCGGCTGCGCCGCTGTTGTCGACGATCTCCTTGGCCTGCCAGAGCCGGATCTCGGTGTCGGCGGTGGGGTGCAGCAGGATCGTCGGCACGGTGACCCGGGGCATCGTGTCGGCGAGCTTGGCGTGGCTCGACAGACCCGACCACGTGCTGAGCCAGCCGCGTGCGGTCATCGTGCGGGCGAGTCCGCCACGGCCGTAGTTGGCGTCGAAGGGATCGGGAAACGCGAAGAGCGACCCCATCGGCCGGTCGTCCGGGTCGATCGACAGGTCGAGATAGGCCGGGTCGGCGAGCGTTCGGTAGATGGTGAGGTACTTCGTGAACACCGCTCGCCGCCGCTGCTCGCGCCAGCCCGCAGGATCGGCCGCCTTGTCGATCCCGCGGAGCCGACCTCCGGCCTCGTTCGATTCGGCGATGCTCGCCTTCGCGATGGCGTCGATGCGCGCCACGCGGGCGATCTGTGCCTCGCGGTAGTGGGCCACCCACGCCGGGTCGTACTCGCACGGTTCGGGCCATGGACGCCACCCGTTGTCGGGGTGGTACATGTCGAGCTCGGGCACGGTGCTGAACGGGTCGTTCTCATCGGCGACGCTCGGGTCGATCACCTGGTTCATGAACACGCCTTCGCCGGGATGGGCCGCCATGCCGATCCACCCGTCGCCGATGCCGAGCTCTGCGTTGGCGAGCGCCATCAGGCTGCCACCGCCGGAGTTGCCGAGCAGCACCACGGCCTCGGCGCCGCGCCGCTTCATCTCCTCGTACACCGTGTTGACGTCGACGATGCAGCTCTCGTGGAGGCAGTCGGTGTCGTTGTTCATGTAGCGCGTTCCGAAGCCGAGCACGGCGTACCCGGCAGCGGCGAGCAGTGGGCAGGCGTAGTGCACCGAGAAATCGCCGCGTGGATGGCTGAGGATGACGGCCGTCTTCCACGGCGTGCCGCGCGGGGGAGTCCAGAGGATGCCGCGTACCAGGGCGCCGTCGGGGCTCACCAGGCGGATGCTCTCGCGCTGGATCTCGACCCCCGGGTCGTCCTGCGGCAGCGGCCAGTAGTTGAGGCCGAACGGGCGCTTCCCGCCGAGGTGCGGGTCGAGCTGGACATCGAGATCCTGCATGGTCGGCACCCTACTTTTGGCACGGTGACCGGGTCGACCCTGGCCTCCTCTGATCTCCCCTGCGCCCGCGTGGCATCGACGGAGACCGATGACGGACACGACTCGGTGTCCGGGGTGTTCGTCTCGGCCGAGGGCCACCGCAACCTCGCGGTGATCGATCCCACCGGCATCCGCCGGGTCCTGTTCCTGGTGCTCTGCCGAGTCGTCAGTCGGGGCGTCGGGTGAGCACCGCGGTGAGCTCGATCGGCGCGCCCGCGCGCACCACCCCGAGTACGACCGAGGTGCCCGGTGCCAGATCGCGCACGGTCGCGATGAGATCGTCGGCACCGAGCATGTCGACGCCGTTCGCGGTCACGACCACGTCACCATCGACGAGGCCGGCCTGCTCGGCCGCCGAGCCGAGTTCCACCTGGGTCACCACGGCGCCTCGGCCGCCGTCGTGGCGCCCGTCGAGCCCCACGCCGAGGTAGCCCTGTTCCAGGG
Organism: Ilumatobacteraceae bacterium; assembly: GCA_044370995.1. Taxonomy (GTDB): domain Bacteria; phylum Actinomycetota; class Acidimicrobiia; order Acidimicrobiales; family Ilumatobacteraceae; genus VFMC01. Next base: position 6,328 of record JBILUM010000119.1, read on the forward strand.
CGTCACCCGCCGCGGCGCGGCGCAGGTCGTCGAGTTCGGGGAGCAACTCCGCCACGCTGATCGCGAACCCGACGCTGTTGGCCGCGGTGTCGACGTCGCCGAACGCCACGGCGGTGTTGATGCCGACCACGCGCCCGAAGGCATCGATCAGCGGCCCGCCCGAGTTTCCCGACGAGATCGCCGCATCCGTCTGGATCAGGCCGTTGAGCGCACCCGCCCGTGTGGACAGCGTGCGGTCGAGCGCGCTGACGACCCCGCGAGTGACACTCGGGTCGCCGTCGAGGTCGAGCGCATAGCCGATCGCGACCACCTCGTCGCCCACGCGGATGTCGGCAGGGTCGGCGAAGGTGGCTGCGGCGAGGCCGGTGGCGTCGATCCGGACGAGGGCGAGATCGTTCGACGCGTCGACCGCGACGACTGCTCCGAGGCGGGGCTCGCTCTCGCCGGGCAGGCGCACGTTGACCGTGTCTGCGTCGGCCACGACGTGGGCGTTGGTGA
>JBILUM010000186.1:0-5688 GCA_044370995.1 Ilumatobacteraceae bacterium
CGGTGGAGCTGCTCTTCGATCTCTCGAAGTATGCGCTGTTCGTCTTCCGAGAGCGGCATGTCGTCTCCTCGTGGGAACCGGTCCTCACCGGCCGCTGTGGGTCATTCTTCCATGTTCGACCACGTGTCACAACGCGGCCGCAAGGTTCGTATCGGCATGAGAGCTGGTCTCCTGCAGTGTGGTGGCCAGTCTGCCCGATCGCCGCACCGGAGACGGGGTTTCTCAGGGGTTTCCGAGGTGAATTCCGTCCGACGGGTACTCGACACGTCGGTGTTCGGGCCCGGCGATCTGATCGGGGCGTGCGGGGCGGTCAGACAGGGTCGGGGTCGTCGGACTGGTCGCGGGCCGGACGGTCGGGACCCCACTGCTGGGCGCCGGGTCGGACGAGCCGCAGGCCGCTGCCCGACAACGCGCTCGCCGGACCGATCGACCTGGTGCCGAACCGTCCCCGAATCGCGTCGATGGTCTCGGAGGCTGCCTCCCATTCCTGGGCCGAACTCACCGGTGCGTCCTCGGGGCGGGCGCCCGAGTCGAACAGCTGGTCGAGGCTGAGCTGCTCGGTCGGCGGGCCGAAGCTGCTCACGCCGACGCCGAACAGACGCACGCCTCGGGTCAGCTCGATCCGCCGGAGCATGGGCTCGACCGCGTCGAGGATCGCCTTCGCGGTCGTCACCGGTGCCGGCAGCGAGTGCGAGCGGCTGATCGTCACGAAATCCGTGAACCTCAACTTGATGCTGATGGTGCGGGCACCCTGCCCCGTGGCGCGCAGCCGACTGCTCACCGCGTCGGACAACCGCACCGCCTCGCGCATCAGCTCGTCGTGGGTGTGGCGGTCGTGGGCGAAGGTCTCCTCGTGCCCGATCGACTTCACCTCTCGCTCCGGCTCGACCGGGCGGTCGTCGAGTGCCCACGCGAGCTCGTGGAGGTGGCGGCCCTGCGCCTGTCCGACCGCGGTGACCAGGACGTCGACGTCGAGGCGAGCCAGGTCGCCGACGGTCGAGATGCCGAACCGGCGGAGGCGCTCGAGCGTCGCCGGACCGACGCCCCAGAGCGACTGCACCGGGAGCGGGTGCAGGAACTGCAACTCCCGACCCGGCGACACCAGCACCACGCCGGCGCCCGGTTCGACGCCACGGTCGGTGATGCGCGGCTTGGCGCGCTTCGATGCCAGCTTGGCGATGAACTTCGATGGCCCGCCACCCACCGAGCACACCAGGTCGAGCTCGTCGGCCACCCTGGTGCGGATCTGGTCGGCGATGGCCTGCGCCGAACCGAACAGGCGCAGCGAGCCCGTGACGTCGAGGAACGCCTCGTCGAGCGCGAGCGGCTCGACGAGCGGGGTGACCGCATGGAAGATCTCGTGCACCTGAGCGCTCACCTCGGCGTAGAGCGCGTGATCACCCGGGAGGAACACGGCGTGCGGGCACTTGCGCCGAGCGGTCGACGACGGCATCGCCGAGAACACGCCGTACCGCCGCGCCTCGTACGACGCAGCGGCCACCACCCCGCGTCGGTCGGTGCCACCCACCACCACGGGTTGCCCCACGAGCTCCGGCCGTCGGCGCAGTTCGACGCTCACGTAGAACGCGTCCATGTCGACGTGGAGGATCGCCCGCGTGCCGTCGGCACCGAGCGGCGGTGCGGGCGACGCCATCGGTCACCAGATCCGTTCGACGCGGGTGTCGCGGCGATCGCTGCCGAGGAGACGGAACCCGAAGTCGATCGTGATGGGCTCGGTACCGACGGTCGCACCGACCTGGGCTGCCGTCACGGCCGACTCGATCCACTGGCCGACCGGCACCTGGATCCACGCGGGGCTGGCGAGGAGCAGCGCGGGCACGTCGGGGAACGGCACCGCACGGCAGTGCTCGACGATGCCGTCGGGGTCGGCGATGCACATCTCCCCCTCGGCGTCGGCCTCCCAGGCCTCGACGGTCAGGATCCAGTCGAGCTCGGGCGCCTGGACCTCGACCTTGTAGGCGCACCGGGTGAGCGATCGCACGATGAGACCGGTCTCTTCGCGGACCTCGCGGACCAACCCCTCGGCGATGGTCTCGCCCGGGTCGATGACGCCGCCCGGCGGGGTCCAGTCGACGGACTGGTCACGGCGTCGGTTCGCGACCAGGACCAGGCCGTCGTCCTGGGTGATCAAGGCTCCGCCCACCTGCCACGCACGCATGGGAGCAGTCTGTCAGCCGCCGAGTGCCCGCCGTCGACGCCGGCCGCCGAAGTCGGCGATCCACAGCTTGATCACCAGCAGCAGCGCCTCGCGCACGATCGAGCCGGAGAACTTCGACTCGCCCTCCATGCGGTCGCGGAAGGTGATCGGGAACTCGACGACCTTGCCGCCGAGGCGGACGATCCGGTACGTCATCTCGATCTGGAAGCCGTAGCCCTCGGCGGTGACGTTGTCGAAGCGCATCTGTTCGAGCGCGGTCGCCCGGTAGGCCCGGTACCCGGCGGTCGCATCGTTGATCGCGAGGCCCAACACGCCGGCCGCGTAGCGGTTGCCCCATCGCGACACCCAACGGCGTCGACGAGGCCAGTTGAGGGTGATGCCGCCGGGGACGTAGCGGCTGCCGATGGCGACGTCGGCACCGTGCTCGACCACGGACACCAACGCCGGGAGGGCACCCGGATCGTGGGAGAGATCTGCGTCCATCTGCACGCAGATCTCCGCACCCTGGTCGATCGCGTGGCGCAGGCCGAAGCGGTAGGCGGCGCCGAGGCCTGCCTTGGCCTGGCGGCGCACGACCTCGATGTTGCCGAGTGATACGTCGAGCGCTTCGGCGAGGTCGGCGGTGCCGTCGGGGCTGCCGTCGTCGATGACGAGGATCGAGGCGTCGGGCAGCACCTGGCGGACGGCCTTCACGAGCGTCTCGATGTTCTCTGCCTCGTTGAACGTGGGCACCACCACCGTGACACGCATAGTCCGGGCAGGCTACCGGTCACCGGTTCCGGCCACGGGATCCGTCCGCCCGATCGTCCGCCCGATCGTCCGCCCGATCGTCCGCCCGATCGTCCGCCCGATCGTCGTGAGTGAGGCCGGCCGCCGCCACAGCGCCGCCCGCCCGGAGATGCCCGTAGATTGGCGGTCGTGGTCGACACCGACGAACGCCCGCTCTCCGCGCTCCCCTCACCCGCTGCACGCGTCGCTGCGTTCGCGGCGATCCTCGTGGGCGGGTTCGCCGGCGGGCTCATCGGGTACACGCTCGTGAAGCTCCAGTGCGAGGGCGACTGCGGTCTGCCGCTCGGCATCGGCTTGTTCCTCGGCGCGGTCCTCGCAGCCGGCGGGATGAGCATCGTCGCGGTGCTCGTGCTGCGAGCCCTCGGCGAATGGCGCGAGGTCGAGCGGCGCGAGGCCGAGCGGCGAACGCCGTCGGCGCGATGACCGACCGCTCACCTGCCGACCCGGCCGGCGCCGCCGATTCCGCCGATCTGCTCGCCCTGGCCTGCTCGCTGGCGCGGGCGGCCGGCTCGATGGCGGCAGAGGGACGCCGCGGCGGGGTGCCCGCCGGCGACACCAAGTCGACGGCGACCGACATGGTGACCGAGTTCGACCGGGCCTCGGAGCGACTGATCGTCGAGGGCCTGCGCGCCGCCCGGCCGGGCGACGGCCTGATCGGTGAAGAGGGCAGCTCCCACGAGGGCACCAGCGGCATCGACTGGCTCGTCGACCCGATCGACGGCACCACCAACTTCCTGTACGACCTGCCGGGCTGGGCGGTGTCGATCGCCGCGGCCGACCGCGACGGGGCGCTCGTCGGCGCCGTGTACGTCCCGGCGCTCGACGAGATGTTCGCGGCGCGGCGCGGTGCGGGCGCCACGTGCAACGACCGGCCGCTGCGTTGCGGCACGCTCGCCTCGCCCGCCACCGCCCTGGTCGCGACCGGGTTCAGCTATTCGCCCGAGCGGCGCGGTCGCCACGCCGCCAGGCTCGCCCACGTGCTGCCGCAGGTGCGCGACATCCGCCGCTTCGGTGCTGCCTCGGTCGACCTCTGCCATGTCGCCGCCGGCCGGGTCGACGCGTACGTCGAGGAGTTCCTCGGCCCGTGGGACCTCGCGGCCGGCGAGCTCATCGCCCGCGAGGCGGGCTGTCGGACGGGCGATCTCGACGGTGGCCCGGCGCGTCCGGCACAGGTGCTCGTCGCCAACCCTGCGTTGTTCGAGCCGCTCGCGGCCCTGCTGCGCGAGGCCTGGGCCGCCGCCTGACCCGCCGCTCCGGCACCGCCGCCGGCGCTCGAATCCGGTCGCCGACCGACTCCTCGCGCCGTGGGCACCTCCGGCACGACGATTCCTGGCATCATGGGGACGTGGGTACACGCATCCTGGCAGTCGAGGACGACGAGCGCATCCGGTCAGCCGTCAAGCTCGCCCTGGAGGACGAGGGGTGGACCGTCGACGAGGCGGGCAGCGGTGAGGAGGCGATCGAGATCTTCGGCCGCGCCACGCCCGACGTCGTCCTGATCGACATCATGCTGCCCGGCATCGACGGGTTCGAGCTGTGCCGCACCCTGCGCCGCACGAGCGACGTGCCGATCGTGATGGTCACGGCCCGCAACGACACCCACGACGTGGTGGCCGGGCTCGAGGCCGGCGCCGACGACTACCTCACCAAGCCGTTCGCACCGAAGGAGCTGTCGGCCCGCATCCGAGCGCTGCTGCGCCGGATCCGACCGATCACGACCGGCCACGCGAAGTTGGCGTTCGGCAACCTCGAGATCGTCCCGGAGGAGGGCAAGGTCCTCCGCGACGGCAACGAGCTGCACCTCACCAAGACCGAGTTCCGCCTGTTGTGCGAGCTCGCCCAGAACCCGGGGCGGGTGTTCAGCCGTGAGAGCCTGCTCGACAAGGTGTGGGGCTACGACTACTTCGGCGACGGTCGGCTGGTCGACGTGCACATCCGCCGCCTGCGCACCAAGGTCGAGGCCGACCCGGCCAACCCGCGCCACGTGGTCACGGTCCGCGGCCTCGGCTATCGCCTGCAGTCGTGACCGAACTGTTGTCCGAGGCGCCGAGCGCGTCCCGGGTGCAACGCCTCGCCGCCAGCCTCTCCGCCGCTCGACCCACGCGCCTCGGGCTGCGCACCCGTGTGCTGCTCATGTTCTCGCTCGGTTCGCTGTTGCTCGCAGTGTTCCTCGCCGCGGCCGCCTACAGCTTCACCCGCAGCAGCCTGCTGACCCAGCGCGACCGCACCGCGGTCGCCGAGGTCGGCAAGCATGCCGATCTCGCCGGCACCGAACTCGCCAACGACTCCGCCGTGGCCGCGATCGCCGCACTCGGCGCCCAGGACGTGTCACAGATCGTGATCTACGAAGGTGACGTGCCCGAGCCGTCCGGCACCTTCGACCCGGCCGAGATCCCACAGGCCTTGCTCACCCGAGTGCGCGACGACCAGGTGGCGGCACGGATGGTGGGTCTGGTCGACGGCGCTCCGGCGATCATCGTCGGTATCCCCCTCGTCGACGTCGCCGACGACACCGCCGCCTACTTCGAGGCGGTCGACATCAGCGAGATCGAGGAGACGCTGAACTCGGTGGGGCTGTCGTTGTTCTTCGGAGCGCTCATCACCTCGATGTTCGGCGTGGTGCTCGGGTGGTTCGCCGCGAACCGAGCTGTTCGCCCTCTCGCCGACGCTGCCCAGGCCGCGCAGCTGATCGCCGGTGGACGCCTCGACACCCGACTGGA
>JBILUM010000120.1:0-6738 GCA_044370995.1 Ilumatobacteraceae bacterium
GGGTGACGCCGCGCACGCCGACGAGCACTTCGGTGGAGCCGCCGCCGATGTCGACGAGCAGCAGGCGGCGGTCGAACGCCGGCACGGCCTGCAGCACCCCGAGGTGGATGAGCCGGGCTTCCTCGAGACCGGAGATGACCTCCACCTCGATCCCGGCGTCGCGGCGGGCACGGCCGATGAACACCTCGGCGTTCTCCGCCTCGCGGACGGCGCTGGTGGCGACCGCTCGCACGGTCGCACCGTGGCTGTCCGCGACGCGTTTCATCCGCCTCAGGGCGCTCACGCCGCGCTCGATCGCGTCGTCGGCGAGCACCTTCATGTCGCCGCCGCCGTGGCCGAGTCGGATCGTCTCCTTCTCGCGGGTGACGATCTCGTAGGTCGTGCCTCGCACTCGGGCCACCACGAGGTGGAAGCTGTTCGTGCCGAGATCGAGCGCTGCGACCATCCGGCCCTCGCGGCCATGGCAGAGGTCGGACATGTCGGGCGTGTCGATGGCCTGAGCGGCCTCGACCGAGCCGTCAGCCATGTCAGCCGATGCGGTCCTGGCAGGCCGGGAGGCCGCCGAGCACACCGGCCCGGAACGCGTCGATCTTCTCGAACGCAGTGCCTCGCACATCGGTCGTGCGGGCCTCGTCGCCGAGCGCGATCGCCGTGATGACGGCCTCGTCGAGATCGCCGGCCGAGAGGAGGATCTCCTGGTTGGGGTTTCGCGGCCCGATCGTGTTGTCCGCATTCACGACCGGCACGATGTCGACGATCCACGCCCCGACGAGGCAGTCGTTGAGCAGCGCTCGTGGCTCGCCGCTGAGTGCGCTCTGCAGGGCGACCTGCACGGCGTCGCTGTACGCGGTGGCGAGTGGATAGCCGAACGAGAGGTCGCCGAGCCGGGCGTACAGGTCCTGCACGAACACGTCGTCGTACACGATCGTGTTGTTCGCGGCGCAGTAGGTGGCCCTGTTCTGCAGTTGCTCGATGGCTTGGCCGTCGCATGCCGGCGCCGGACCGTTCGGGTCGAAGGGGACGAAGGTCGGCGACGTGAACGTGACGCTCGAGGCCTCGAGCGTGGGCTGCCAGAACGTGTCGAGCGCGAGCGGGAGGGCGGCGAGGATCTCCTCGTACGGAAGGTTGCCGCCGCTCGCCGCGTCCTCCTCGTCGAGGAACACGAGGTCGATGCGAGGGTTCGGGTTGGCGATGAAGTCGGCGCAGCGCGTGAGGCCGTTGATGAAGCCTTCCTGGAACGCGCCGACGCGATCGAACCCGCTGCCGTGGCCGCTGGGGTCGGAGGCGACGTCGATGCCGGGAGGATCGCGCACCTCGATCATGGCGATGATGCCGCTCTTGACGTCGGTGTCGTCGAAGGAGAGCGTGTCGCTCTCGCCGAGCGCGACGTGAGCTGCCCAGGCGCCGGCGAAGCAGTCGGCCTGCTGCTCGGTGTCGACGGTGGGCAGGTCGAGGTCGAGCACACCGGCCCGGGCCTGGATGGCGTGCCCGTATTCATGGGCGGCGACCACACCGACGGCTGCGGCACCCAGCCGCTCGACCAGATCGGGCAGGAGTTGTGCGTCGTCGTAGACGATGATGTCGCCACACGTGGTGTAGAAGGCGTTGGCCTCGACGGCCTCGTAGGGCACCGGACCGTCGCAGCTCGACGGCAGGGGCTGCCGCTCGGGGTAGTGGGCGTAGATGCCCTGCACCGGTTCGAAGGTGTCGCCGTACACCGTCGAGTAGTTGTCCTCCCAGAACTGGGTGATGTCGGCGAACGCGGCGTTCAGGAAGTTGTCGTACGGCTGCGCCGGCTTGTTGTCGCCGAAGTCGATGATGCCGCCGTCGGTCGGTGGAGGTGTGGTGTCATCTGTGGGCTCGAGCGGGCTCTCCGGGTCGGTGGACGGCGTGGTGTCGTCGGGTGCATCCGGCACCGTGGGGTCGGACTGCTCGACGACCGGTTGGTCGGACCGCCGGGCGGTGACGCCCTGGTCGGCGTTGCCGCACGCGGTGACCAGCGCGACCGCTGCGACCGAAGCGGCGAACCAGGCGCGGCGGCGATCTCGCCGCAGGGACGAACGATCGGGAGCCCGGCGAACAGTCATCGAGGGCGAGCATACGCGCACGATGCTCGGCAGCGGCTGTCGCTCTGGTAGGAACCAGCCCATGTCCGAACGACCCGATGCTCCCGACCGCGACACGCTGCTCGCGATGTTCGAGATCCAGTCCAGGATCAAGCTGTGTGACGAGCGCTTCCGCAGTCTCCTCACCAGCGGGCAGATCCAGCTGATCTACTACTCGCCCCGAGGCCAGGAGTGCATCAGCGCCGGCTGGGGCGTGCACCTGCGCCCTGACGACTACGTCGTCACGATCTACCGCGGCCTCCACGACCACCTCGCGAAGGGCGTGCCCCTGCGTGAGCTGTGGGCCGAGTTCCTCGGCCGTGCGACGGGTACGTGCAAGGGCAAGGGCGGGCCGATGCACATCACCCACCCGGCCTCCGGTCTCATGGTCACCACGGGCATCGTCGGCTCTGGCATCCCGATCGCCAACGGCTTCGGGCTCGCCGCGCAGCTCGATGGCACCGATCAGGTGACGGTCGTCAACTTCGGTGACGGTGCGTCGAACATCGGTGCGTTCCACGAGGGCCTCAACATGGCCGCCGTGTGGAAGCTGCCGGTCGTGTTCGTGTGTCAGAACAACCTCTACGGCGAGCACACGCCCATGGCGATGTCGACCGGTGTCGACTACATCAGCGAGCGCGGCGCCGCCTACGGCATGCCGGGCGTCACCGTGAACGGCAACGACCCGGTCGCGACGTGGAAGGTGATGGGCGAAGCGATCGCCCGTGCCCGCGCCGGCGAGGGCCCGACGCTCGTCGAGGCCCGCACGTACCGCTTCTACGGTCACCTCATGGGCGACGCCATGGAGTACATGGACAAAGACGAGCGCAAGGCAGCGATGGACGCCGACCCGGTCGTGCTCTACCGGGAGTGGCTGCTCACCAACGGCCATGCCTCCGAAGGCGACCTCGCCGAGATCGAAGAGGTCATCACCGCCGCGATCGACGACGCCGTCGAGTTCGCGATGAACAGCCCGTTCCCCGACGCGGCCGAGCTCTACACCGACGTCTACGCGGAGGCACAGCAGTGACCGACACCCTCGAAACCAGCCAGGCAGTGGAACACCCCGTGATGCCGTTCGCCAGCGCCATCAACCAGGCGCTCGACATCGCGATGGATCTCGACCCGAAGGTGTTCCTCCTGGGCGAGGACATCGCCGAGCCCTCCGGTGGCGTCTACAAGGTCACGAAGGGGCTGTCGACGAAGTACGGCACCCACCGAGTGCGCAAGACCGCCATCTCCGAGGCCGCCATCATCGGTGCCGCCGTCGGGTCGGCGATCGCCGGGTACCGCCCGGTGGCGGAGATCATGATGATGGACTTCATGGCCGTCTGTCTCGACCAGGTCACCAACCACGCGGGCAAGATCCGCTACATGTCGGGCGGGCAGACGCCGGTGCCGATGGTGATCCGCACGTCCGCCGGTGCCGGTCGCGGCTTCGGTGCCCAGCACTCCGAGCTGCTCGAGGCGTGGATGATCCACACCCCCGGCATCAAGGTCGCGATGCCGTCCACGCCCGCCGACGCGAAGGGCCTGTTGCTCACCGCGATCTTCGACGACGATCCGGTGCTGTTCATCGAGCAGATGATGATGTACTGGGACGTGAAGCGCTACGGCGGCCCGGTGCCCCCTGGCGACTATCGCATCCCGTTCGGTGTGGCCGACGTGAAGCGCGAGGGCACCGATGTGACGCTCGTGTCGTACGGGCGTCAGGTGCACGACTGCCTGGCGACGGCGACCAAGCTCGCCGAGGAGGGCATCAGCTGCGAGGTCGTCGACCTCCGCACGCTCGTTCCGTGCGACGAGGAGGCCGTGTTCCGCTCGGTCCACAAGACCAAGCGTGCGGTCATCGTGCACGAGGCCGTGCAGAAGTGCGGATTCGGCGCCGAGCTGTCGAGCCGCATCCACGAGGAGCTCTTCTCCGAGCTGGCTGCGCCGGTTCAGCGCGTGGGCGGCGCGAACACGCCGGTGCCGTACGCGAACAACCTCGAGAGTGACTTCCTCCCGCAGGTGCACGACATCGAGGCAGCGATCCGCAAGACCCTCTGACGCAGCGCAGGGACGGAGCCACCACCGGTGGTTCCGTCCCGCGTGTGTCGGCCGGCTCCGCTCGCGTGGGCCGGCGAGAGCGGGGATCTGTCGGCGTCAGCCCTCGCGTGAGAGCGCGAGCAGGCGGTCCATCTCGCCGATCTCCTCGGCCTGGCTCGACGCCATCTGCGTCGCCATGAGCCGCACCTCGTCGGTGGCGGCATGGGTGGCGGCGTGCTCGGCCATGTGGATGCCGCCCTGGTGGTGCGCCGACATGAGTTGCACGAACAGTGCGTTCGCCTCGTCGCCGGTCGCCGCCGCCAGCGCCTGCAGGTCGGTCTCGGTGGCCATCCCGGGCATCCGGTCGAGTGCGACGGGATCGCCCATCCACGTCATGCCCAGGTCGGTCTCGTTCACCTCGGATTCGCCGAAGCCGCGCAGCATCTGGATCATCCGGCCGACCTCGATGTTCTGGCCGATCAGGATCTCGCGGGCGACGATCGACAGGTTGCGGTCGGTGTCGTCGTCGTCGAGGTAGATCAACGCCATCTGGATCGCCTGCTCGTGGTGCACGCGCATGTCCTGCATGAACCCGATGTCGGTGGCGTTCGGATCGTCGAGGGCCCGGTTGTTGCCGACCACCCAGCCGAGCGCTCCGGCCAGCACGGCCACGGCGAGCAGGATCGCCACGAGGTTCACCGGGTTGCGGTGCCAGGGGAGCAGCTCGACGTCGCCGTCGGACGGACCGGCCACCTCGGGGACGTCGGGCGTCGGAGAGTCGGTGCTGACGGCGGAGGTGCTCACGTTTCGTAGCTTCGCATGCCTGTCGGCTAGAAAGCCCGTCATGTCGACCCCCATCAGCATTCCCAAGCTCGGCGTCTCGATGTCCGAAGGCACGCTCGTCGAGTGGCTCGTCGCCGACGGTGACACCGTCCAGCCGGGCGACATCCTCTACCGCATCGAGACCGACAAGGTCGAGAACGAGATCGAGGCGCCCGTCGCCGGCGTCGTGCGCATCACGGGTGAAGAGGGCGAGACGTACGACGTCGGTACCCAGATCGGTTCGATCGAGTAGCCCGATCGACGAGGCCGCAGGAGCGGCCACATCGGGTTCAGTCGAGCCAGTCGGCCCAGACCGCTGTCTCAGCGGGCGGCGGGGTGGGGGCACCACCGGCGCTCGGACGTCGGTCAGCTGCGCGAAGCGTGCTCCAGGTGGACGGCCACGCTGCGCTCGGTGATGTCGGTGACTTCCGCCTCGTCCATGACGGAGGGGATCGACCCGTCGGTCAGCCCGGTGAGACCGAGCGCCGCCGCACCGGCGACGAGGCTGCCGACGACCACGCTTCGTTCTGCGGTGGCCATCAGGAGCACGCTCTGGAGGTATCGGGAGGCCGGGTCGTCGCCGCGGAGGTGATCGACCATTGCGACCAGGTCGTCGTGGCGGATCGGCACCGGCGCGGACTCGTCGTCGATCGAGCGGAGGGTGCGCGCCAGCCGGAAGGAGGCGTCGACCATCGACCGGGTGTCGCCGGAGCGGTAGTCGACGCTGACCCCGCCGGCGTGGAGCGATCCGTCGCGGATCTCGAGGCCGCCGGCCAGCCGGGGAAGGGTCTCGCGGACCGCCACCCCGTACAGGTCGGCGAGGCGGACGACGGTCGCGGCGTCGAGCGGCAGCAGGCCTGCCTCGGCATCGCGCAGATCGCGCAGGGTGAACTCGCCCTTGCCGCGCGTGGCGACGATCCACAGGGGTCGCCGCGACCGCCGCCGTTCCGCCACCAACCTGGCACCGAAGTGACGCGGGAACGGACCCGTCGCCACAGCGAAGCCACCGCCGATCACGCCGTCGAGCCGGCTCCTGCCTGTGTCGCCTGTGTCGCCTGTGTCGCCTGTGTCGGCGGCACCTGCCACGTCCCTCGCATTCATCACGCCCGTCACACTCACGCCCAGGTCATCGGCAGGCACCCGCGCAACATCAAGGGGAAGATCAGGGGAAGATCGGGTGATCCGGGACACGTCTGCCGGTGGGGATCCGGCCCGTCGTGTCAGGCGCGAGCGGCGCGCTGGGCCTCGCTGAAGGGCAGATCCTTGTCGACGCGGGGCTCGGCGGGCAGACCGAGCACGCGCTCGCCGATGATGTTGCGCTGGATCTCGTCCGAGCCGCCGGCGATCTTGTAGCCGGGGGCGCCGAGGACGTGCTCGCTCCACGCGAAGGTGCCCCATTCGCCGGTGTCGGCGACCAGGCGGGCGCCGAGGATCTTGGAGATCACGTGGCTCGTGCGCTCCATGTTCGCCGTCCACATGAGCTTGCCGAGCGAGCCCTCGGGGCCGGGGGTCTGTCCGGCCTTCAGGGCTGCGGCCGCGCGGCGGTTGGTGAACCCTGCGACCTTGTGCTGGATGTAGAGGTCGGCGAGATCCTGGCGGACGAGCGGGTCGCCCGCGACGCCGAAGTGCTGGGCCGCGGCGAGCGCCTGCTTGTAGCCGCCACCGGTGTGTGCGCTGCTGCTGCCGGCGGAGTGGTCGCGCTCGAAGCCGAGGCAGGTGAGCGCCACGCGCCAGCCCTCACCGACCGGGCCGAGGCGCAGCGAGTCGGGCAGGCGGACGTCGG
>JBILUM010000121.1:0-6733 GCA_044370995.1 Ilumatobacteraceae bacterium
CCTTCGTCGGCCTGACGCCGACGCGCCTGTTCGACACGCGATCCTGAGCCTGCCTGCCTGCCTGCCTGCCTGCCGGACGCGGGACGGTCGCGAAGAAATCCGGACGGTCGTGCAACGGTTCGTGCTCGTCGGGCGTGAGAGAGGTATGAACATCGCCATGGCCGGATCCGGCCCCATGGCCGGGATCGCGAACGTCAGGGACTCGAGGGAGGTGGCGCCGGTGGAACGGGTGAGTTGGGCCGGCGCCGAAGGCGTGTACGCCACGGCGTACCGCGACCTCCTGCGCGTCGCCTACGTGCTCACCGGCTCGGGCGCAGTGGCCGAGGACGTCGTCCACGACGTCTTCTGCCGCGTGGGACCACGCATCGCCGAACTCGACAACCCCGCTGCGTACCTGCGCGTGGCCGTCGTCAACCAGTGTCGGTCGATCCATCGGCGTCTGAAGCGCGCCCCACGGCCCGACCGGCCGAGCGAGATCGTGCTCGACACCGGCCTCACCGAACTGCGCGACGCGCTGGCCGAGCTGCCGGTGCGGCAGCGCACCGCGATCGTGCTGCGCTACCTGTGCGACCTGCCCGAGGCCGAGATCGCCGGCATCCTCGACTGCCGTCCCACCACCGTCCGCACGCTCGTCCATCGCGGTCTCGCCGACCTGCGCACGCGCATCGCCGACCCCGAGCGCTCCGCTCCGCCATCCGAAACCGGTAGGAAGGTGACGACCCATGACTGACCCCACCCCCACTCCCTCCGATCCCCGGTCCGGCCAGCCCGACGACGGCTTCGAGCTGTTGCTGCGCCAGCGCCTGCACCAGCTCGCCGACCACGCGCCCACCACCGTGCGCAGCCTCGACGAGATCCGCGTCGAGCACCATTCGCGCCCTCGTGCCCGCCGCGAGGGTCGCCACCGTCGCACCGCTGGCATCGGCGCCACCATCGCCGCGCTCGCCGGGGCCATCGGCTTCACCACCGTCGCGCTCAGCGGTGCGGGCACCGCCGGCGCGGCGTCGCCCGAGGACGCGGTGCGCGACTTCGTCGCCGCCACGGCCGACGAGGACATCCTGGGCATGATCGACGCGCTCGACCCCGCCGAGGTGCCGGCCGCCCGCCGGGCCACCGAACGTGGACGTGCAGACGCCGTGGAGGCCGACCTGGTCAGCGAGGGGTTCAGCCTCGACGGTCTCGATGGTCTCGACGTGGCCTTCGCCGATCTCGACCTGGTCACCGAGTCGTTGGACGACGGCCTCGCGGTCGTCACCATCGCGGGTGGCTCGGCGTCGTGGACGTTCGACCCCGCGGCCTTCCCGCTCGGCGCCGACCTCCGGGAGGCCCTCGCCGGCGAGCTGGCCGTCACCACCGACGCCGCATCGTTCGCGGAGCTCGACGAACCCCTCCAGCTCGCCACCGTCGAACGTGACGGCCGCTGGTACGTGAGTGTCAGCTACACCGTGGCCGAGTACGCCCGTCGGGCATCCGGCCTCGAACTCCCAGCGACCCCGCTGACCGCCGTGGGGGCCGACAGTCCCGAGGCAGCGGCCGACGAGTACTATTCCAACCTCCTCTCGCTCGATCTCGCCGGCGTCTTCGCCTCGTCGGCGCCAGGCGAGGGCGACGCGCTGTTGCGGTACGCGCCGCTGCTCCTCGACGCAGTGGACGACGGCGTCGCCGACTTGCGCAGCAGCGGCTTCTCGCTCGAGTTGACGAGCGCCGGCTATTCGGTGGAGGGCGACGGCGATCGCCGGTCGATCGTGCCGTCCACGTTCACCATCTCGGGCACGGTCCCCGAGCCGGCCGTCTACGGCTACTACGACCCGACGCTGCCCACCGTCGTCTACTCCTCCGACGGCATGGGCATGGCGGTGCTCGACGCCGGGGTCGCCGTGCCTGCCACGTCAGCCGAGTTGACGTTCACCACCGACTTCGCGTACCCGGACGGCAACTTCAACTCGACGTCCGAGAACGCCGACGGCAGCCTGATCCCGCTGCCCGAGATCCCGGTCTCCGACGGTCCCGACGCCCTCCAGATCGTCCGTGCCGACGGCTGCGCCACCTGGACCGGCGAGGGCGCCGCGGGAATCTTCGGTCCCATCGACGTCGCGACGTCGGCCGGCGGTGGGGCCACCGTCTCCACCGAGGTCGCCGGCGACGCCGCCGACTCCGGAACGTCCGCCACGGATCCGTCCGCTCCGATCGAGGTCGACACGTCGGTCGGCACCGACGTCGCGATCGATTCGAGCGCTGAAGTCGCAGGTGCCGTGTCCTCGTACGGCGAGGTGCTCGGGTACGAACGCCTCGCCGACGGGGCGTGGCGGTCGTGCCGTCCGGTCACCAGCGGCCTGAGCGTGCTCAGCCTGTTCACCACGTCGGGTCTCACGTCGTTGCCGACGATCGAGGTGGTCGAGGTCGACGGTCGCTGGTACGTGTCGCCGGTTGGCACCGTCGCCTCCGTCGTGACCGATCTGCTCGCCTCGGTGCGTTCCGGCGGCTCGCTGCTCGACAGCCCGGTCGGCTGGTACGTGCTCGGTGCCGATCGGCAGTCGTTGCGCGCGATGCTCGTCGGCGCGGAGATCTCCTCGATCACACCCGAGTGCGGGCTGCTGGTCGTCAGCGATGGCACCACCGTGATCGACATCGAGGCCGAACTCGACCTCGCTGCCGTGCGAGCGTGCGCGACCGGGCCGGTGTTCTCCGACTCGTACTTCACCGTCATGGAGGCGACACCGATGACCGACGGCCAGGTCGCCGGTGCCGTCGAGGCGCCGGCGTCGACCGTCGCTCCCTGACTGGGGTTCGCTCCCTGACCTGCGGGGCGGACGTCGTCAGGCGTCGTGTCGGGCGTCGGTGTCGTCGCTGCTGCTGGTCGAGATGAGTGGCCGGACCGGCCGAGCGGGCTGTTCGTCGCGGCCGGTGCGGCGTCGTGTCTTGGGCAGTGGCGACGCAGGTGCCGAGAGTGGAGCGGCAGGCGCTGTCGATTCGACCGATGCCGGCGCCTCCGGCGCTGCCGGAGCGGCGGGCTGGGCCGCTGGTGTCGACGACCGAACGGCGCGTCGGGTCGAGACCGGCGGCGCTGCGGCCGACGAGCTGCCCGTCGGCGGGGCCGCCGCAGCGGTGGGCGGGGCGATCACGATCGGCGACGGCGCAGCGTCGACGGCGATCACGAGGTCGACCGGCTGGCGAACATGATCGCGATCGGCCAGGTCCTCGAGCATCGCCGCCATCGACGACGCCGTCAGCGGCTCGGAGAACAGGAAGCCCTGGGTGTAGTCGCAGCCAATCTCGGCCAGGCCGATCACCTGCGACTCCTCCTCCACACCCTCGCCGATGGTCTCCAGGCCGAGGTTGTGGGCCATCGTCACGATGATGCGGGTGAGGGCGTCGTCGGCTTGGCGGCCGAGCGACTGGACGAACTCGCGGTCGATCTTGATGATGTCGAGCGGTAGCCGCTGCACGTAGGCGAGCGAGCTGTAGCCGGTGCCGAAGTCGTCGAGCGCAACGCGCACGCCCATCGCCCGCACGCCGACCAGTTCCGCCGCGACGCCGTCGGGATCGTCGATCAACACCGACTCGGTGATCTCGAGCACCAGACGGTGCGGCGCGAGGCCGCTCTCCTCCAATGCCTGGCGCACGTGCTCGACGATCGATGCGCCGCGCAGTGCACAGCCCGACACGTTGACGGTGACGAACAGCGAGTCGTCGAGCCAGCTGGCTGCGGTGAGGCAGGCCTGGCGGATCGACCACCAACCGATCGGGATGATGACGCCGGTCTGCTCAGCGATCTCGACGAAGTCCCCCGGAGCGACGGCGCCGTACACGTGGTGGTTCCAGCGGAGGAGGGCCTCGGCGCCGACCAACCGGCTGTCGTGCACTCGCACGATCGGCTGATAGACGAGGGCGAACTGATCGCGACCGAGGGCCGACACGAGGTCGCGGCGATACTCCTCGGTGCGGGCGATCTCGTGCTCGAGTTCGGCGTCGAACACCTCGATGAAGCTCTTGCCGCGGCGCTTGGCGCGGTACATCGCGAAGTCTGCGTTGCGCAGCACCGCCGAGGCGGTCTCGCCCTCCTCCGGCCGGGCGATGCCCACGCTGCACGAGGCGGAGACGGTGTGGAACTGACTGAGCACCACCGGCTCGCGGAGGTCGGCGAGGAAGTCGGCGGCGAGCGCAGCCGCCTGGGCGGTGGTGGCGACGGGCAGCAGTGCCGCGAACTCGTCGCCGCCGAGCCTGGCGACGAGACCGGAGGTGGCGGGGATGCGCCGGGCGAGGCGTTCGGCGATCGTGCGCAGCAGCACGTCGCCGGCCTCGTGACCCATCGTGTCGTTGATGACCTTGAAGTCGTCGAGGTCCATGAACATCACGACGGGTCGCTGATGGCCGGCGAGCTCGCGGGTGAGCCGGGAGAGGAACTGGGCACGGTTGGCGAGGCCGGTGAGCTCGTCGTGGTCGGCGCGGAAGCTCAGCTGGCGCTGCAGCGAGTGCGTCGCGGTCACGTCGCGCATCGTGATCACCACGCCGGCGACGGCGACGTTCTGCACGAGGTTCACCGCCGTCATCTCGAGCAGGCGTGGCGTTCCGTTCGAGTGGTGTGCGGTCGCCTCCACCGTCAGCGTGCCGTCGGGCATCTGGGTGAGGATCCGTTCGGCGACCTCCGACCAGGTGTCGACCAACGGCGTCAGCTCGAGGTCGTGGAGACGAAGGCCGACCCAGTCCTGCGAGTCGACCCCGAGGACCGTGGCGACGGCGCCGCTGGTGTACGAGACGCGGTGGTTGCCGTCGACGAGCACCACGATGTCCGACGAACGCTCGACCAGCGAGGCCAGCCGGTCCTTGCCGCGGCGCTCGGTGAGGTCGCGCACGCTGAGTGCCAGCCCCCAGAGGCGGGTGAGGGCGAGCATCGTCACCAGCGCCGTGACGACGCCGGCGAACAGCACGGTGGACCGGGGAGCGTCGTCGGACACGATGAGCGAGATCAGCACCGCCTGCGGGGTGAGCGCACACAGGGCGATGGTGGTGAGCCGCAGGCGGTCGAGCTGCACCGAGTGCTGGGCGACCACGGGACGCTGCGCACCGGTGCGGTCGAGCGCGGCGACGGCGAACAGCAGCAGCGAGATCGCGGTGAGCGCATGGATCATGGGCCCGCCCTTCACGCCGTCGGCCATGTACGACCAGTAGCTGAGGATGTTGGCCAGCAGGCGGACGACCAGCCCGACGAGCAGGATCGAGAACGACCGGTTGCGCGCCTGGTAGCCGAGCGACAGTCTCGCGGCGAGCGCGACCAGGACGAGGTCGGACGCAGGGAGCGCCAGCGACAGCATCCGGTCCGCGTCGGTGAGCGTCGACCGACCGAGGGCCGGCTCGATCAGGAACACCCACATCACCACGGTGGCGGTCAGCGACACGATGGTCGCCTCGATCGCGAGGTAGCGCTCGCGGATGGGTGAGCGCTCGGCGATCATCGAGATGAGTCCGAGTGCGATCAGGGTGCGATCAGGGGCGCGGAGCAAGCCGGCGAGGCCATCGAGCGTGGCGGCGTCGAACGCGGCGTCGGCGAAGGTGAGCGCGTACGAGGCCGTCGTCATCGCGCACGAGCCGGCGATGGCCAACCAGGCCACGCGATCGCCGTTGCTGCGCAGGCGCGATCCCCACAACGCGGCCACCGTGGCAGCGAGGGCGGGGAGCACGAGCCAGCGCTGGGCCTGCTCGAAGGGCACCCTGGTGCGCCACGCATAGGTGGCGCTGGCCGCGACCGCAGCCGTCACCATCACCGACACCACCGCCCGCTGCTTCACCGGGAGCATTCATCGGCTCTCCGATCCGTCAGCTTGAACTCGCACGGTGGCGACGCGACGAAAGATCTCGGCAAGCCCGCTTCGCACCGCGGTCGGGGTCTTGTCGGGGTCTTGTCGGGGTCTTGTCGGGGTCTGGGGACCGACTCGGTCCCGAGCAGCGTCACCGTCGAGGGGCCTCACCCTCGAGTCGAGGTCGAGGGTTGTCGCTGAGCTGGGTGTTCGCGGTGAACGGTCAGCTGAACTCGGCGTTGAGCGGGGTGAGCGTCAGTTCGGGCTCGTCGGCGAGCAGGCGCTGTAGGCGGTACTTGTTCTCGAACAACGCAACGGTGGCACCGTCGCCGCGGCGGAGGATGCGAATGCCGCCGATCGTCTTCAGCCGCTCGGCGCTGGCCGCGTCGGTGGCCCGGATCGCCTGGTACGGCGAACCGGTGAGTTCGACCGGGGCGTTGAACTCGGCCTCGAGCCGGTGGGCGAAGACCTCGAACTGGAGCTGGCCGACGGCGGCGAGCACGAGCGACGAATCGCCCATGTCGGGGTCGCGCAACACCTGCACCACCCCCTCCTCCTCGAGCACCTCGAGGCCGCGGCGGAACTGCTTCGACCGGCCGGTGTCGAGGGGCCGGGCGCCGGTGAAGAGCTCGGGGGCGAACGAGGGCAGGCCGGGGAAGGTGACGGGGTCGCCGTCGTAGAGGGTGTCGCCGATGCGGAGATCGGTGGCGTTCACGAACCCGACGACGTCGCCGGGGAAGGCCTCCTCGACCGTTGAGCGCTCGGCGCCGAACACGGTGGACGCGTACTTGGTGGCGAACGGACGGCCGGTTCGGGCGATGGTCATCGTCATGCCCCGCTCGAAGTGGCCGCTGCAGATGCGGGCGAAGGCGAGCCGGTCGCGGTGCGACTTGTCCATGTTGGCCTGCACCTTGAACACGAAGGCACTGGTGCCGGCG
>JBILUM010000122.1:0-6729 GCA_044370995.1 Ilumatobacteraceae bacterium
CGGGTGCGCGCCCCCCCTCGGCCGCTTGTCGGCACGGGCCTCGAGGTTTCGGCTCAGCTGGCTGAGCGCCACGATCGGCACCTCGAGCTCACGGGCGAGGATCTTCAGACCACGGCTGATCTCGCTCACCTCGAGCTGGCGGTTCTCGGAGTTCGAGCCGCCGCTCATGAGCTGGAGGTAGTCGATCACGATGAGGGCGATGCCGCCGTAGCGGGCCTTCATGCGTCGAGCCTTGGCCCGGATCTCCATGACGGTGACCCGCGGGTTGTCGTCGAGGAACAGCGGCACCTCGAGCCGATTGATCGCCCGGCCGATCTTGGTCCAGTCGCTGTCGACGAGGCGGCCGGTGCGCAGCTTCTGCGAGTCGACCCGCGCCTCGCTCGACAGGATTCGCTGGGTGAGCTCGGCGTGGCCCATCTCGAGCGAGAAGAACAGCGCCGGCTTCTTCGCCGTCATCGCGATGTGCGTCGCCATCCCCAGACCGAACGCCGTGTTGTGCACGAACACGTCGGCGGCGACGAAGTTGTGGGTCCCCGGCACGTTGAAGTCGTAGATCCGGTCCCACCCGCACGACTCGATGCGGACCACCGCGTCCCACGACACATCGGGTGACGCCCAACGGCGCAGCACGTCGCAGTCGAGCACCTCGGCCAGCAGGGCGATCGTGTCGCGGCGCGGCGAACGACGGTACGGGTGCCAGTTGTGGCTCGACGGCTTGCCGGCTGCTCGGCTGATCTCGGCCCAGCTGCGCTCGCCCTTGGCCTTGATCACGTCGTCCCACACGTCGATCGGTAGCGAGTCGGCGGTGAACGACGGCTGCGCGTGCTCGACGGCATCGACCACGCGCTGGACGGCGGACTCCTTGCCGAGGATGCCGATCTCGGCCGCGAACGCCCGCAGCGACACCGCATCCATGATCTCGACCTCGAACGCCCGACGGCGCTCGCCCCGGTAGGCGATCGACCGCTCGCGACGCTTCGCCCGGATGCCGAAGCGCAGCAGGAGATGGAAGACGTCGAGGCTCAGCTGCTCGGAGACCGTGGCGTAGCCGATGCGCGCGTACCCCGCCGATGCGACCCACGCGGTGCCGTCGGTGGCGAACAACCGGTTCAGGAACCGAGCCACCTGCTCGCGCGGTGCGGTGAACACCGCAGCCGGCACTCGCTTGTCGTGCGCGTTGGCGCCCCATGCGCCATGACGACGCAGCATGTCGGTGACCGGGTTCGACCGACGACCGCCACGGTCGCCGCCGACGATCCGCCACGTGGATGCCGCCCCGGCGGGTGCATCGAACCGGAGTTCGGAACCAAGGTCGGCCGCAGCCCGACGCGCCACGTCGAGCGCCGGCTCGTTGGCGGTGGTGAACGCCGGCGTGGTGCGGCCCGGACCGATCGAGCCGTCGCCGAGCAGCAGCGCCAGCAGGTCGAGCTCGGCCGGCGCGATCTCGCGATCGCCGAACACCTCGAGCGCACGAGGCACGGCGATCCGGTCGCCGACGGCGATGTCGCGCAGAGGACGCCAGCCCTTCCCGGTGAGCAGCGGGTGTTCCTCGGTGATCCGGATCGTGCGACCCGAGCGGGTGGTGACGCGGAACAGCGGCTTGTAGCCGTCGCTGTAGAACCCACCGAACGGCGCGGGCACGGCAGCTCCGGTGCCATCGAGGGTGGTGCACCACACGGTGGAACCGGCTGCACCCGCCTCGAACCATGCCTCAGCGGTGCGGATCTCACCGGTGAGCGGATCGACCATCGGGGTGTCCCACGCGACGCACTTGCCCATCGCGGGCCGCGCGCCGACGATGTTGAGGGTGCTCGGCTGGAGGCCCGACATGATCTCGTCGAGGTCGTTGAACCCGGTGGCCACGCCGGTGATGGTGTCGCCGCGGTCGAAGGTCTCCTGCAGCTTGTCCATCGCGAGCGGGAGCAGGTCGCTGAGCGGGCGGGTGGAGTCGATCACCCGGTCCTCGGCCACCTCGAACATCTTCGTCTCGGCCTCGTCGAGGGCCTTCGTGACGTCGTCGGGCTCCATGTAGGCGAGCTCGGCGATCTCGCTGGCGACGCTGATCATGCGCCGCAGCACCGCGGTGTCCTGGACGATCTTGGCGTAACGGTTGGCGTTGGAGATCGCCGGGGTGGCGTTCTGCAGCTCGAGCAGGAACTGCGGGCCACCGATCTCGTCGAGGAGGCCGGCACGACGGAGCTCGTCGGCGACGGTGACCACGTCGATCGGCTGGCCGGTGGTCATCAGGCCACGGACGGCGGCGTAGATGTGCTGGTGCGCTGGCTTGTAGAAGTGGTCGACCAGCAGGCCGAGCTCGGCGACGTTGCCCACCACGTCACGCGACAACAGCAGCGCGCCGAGCAGGCTCTCCTCGGCGTTCAGGTTGTGCGGTGGGACCCGGCCCTCGTTGCGGCGGGGGGCCTGGCGGTTCCCGCCCCCCGGGCCACTGTTCGAACCGCGGTCGTCGTTGCTGAATGCCATGGGACCACCACCTTCGTCGGACGACCATGTGGATCGCTAGTGCCAACTACCTGTGTCTTTCCTGGGGACAACCATCATCGCCTGTGGACGCGACGACGACCGGCAGCCTCTCAGGTGGGGGCGGTCACGACGGGGATGACGAGCGGGTGTCATCGGTGACCTGGAGTCCCGCAACAATGGGGGACCCGATCGAGGGGGGTGTGCACCACCACCTTCCGGCGGTGTGCAACGTGTGGAAAAGAGTGGAACACCCCCGACTGCGATGACATCGATGATGACGTCGCAGTCGGGGAGTCCGATGGATGAACCGTTGGCCGACGGGCCCGCGAGGGCCTGGCCGGACCGGGATCAGGCCTTGACGACCTCGACGCTGACCGGGAACTCCACGTCGGAGTGGAGCTTCACGGCGACGCTGTAGGTGCCGAGCGTCTTGATCTGCTCGACGTGCAGCTTCTTGCGGTCGATCGAGATGTTGGCCTGGGCGTGGATCGCCTGGGCGATGTCACCGGTGGTGACCGAACCGAAGAGCCTGCCCTCGGAGCCGGCCTTGGCGGTGATGGTGATGGTGCGGGCGACCAGCGCCGAGGCGATGGTCTGGGCCGACTCGCGGTCGGCGGCGTCGCGCAGGTCGCGGGCTCGGCGCATGGCCTTCGCCTGGCTCACGGCACCGTCGGTGGCGACGAGGGCATGGCCCTTCGGCAGGAGGTAGTTGCGGGCGTGGCCGTCACTGACCTCGACGATGTCGCCGCGCTTGCCCACGCCGGCCAGGTCGTTGCGAAGAATCACCTTCATGATCAGGCCTCCACCTCGGACTCGATGGACTCGATGGACTCGATGGACTCGACGGATTCCGTGGTCTCGACGGCTGCGTCCACATCGGTGGCGGCGGCCTCGTCACGACGGGGACCACGCTCGCGGCGATCGTCACCGTCGCGCGGCGGGCGACCCGCACGGGTCTGGGACACGCGCTTGGTGTACGGCAGCAGCGCCATCTCGCGAGCGTTCTTCACCGCGTTGGCGATGTCGCGCTGCTGCTGGACGTCGTTGCCGGTGACCCGACGGTTGCGGATCTTGGAACGATCGCTCACGAAACGCTGGAGCAGGTTGACGTCTTTGTAGTCGACGAACTCCACCTTGTCGGTGATCAGGACGCTGGTCTTCTTCTTGAACTTCTTCGGGTTGGCTTCGCGGGGAGCGCGCGCCTTGTTCTTCTTGCTGGTCATGGGTCTCTCAGTTCGAAACGATCGGTTGCAGATCAGTTGCGGATCAACGGTGTGCCGGGCGGTGTGGCCCGACGAGGGATCTCGAGGAGATCAGAAGGGTTCTTCGTCGCCGTAGACGGGATCGGCCGGACGTCCACCACCGGAGTTGCCACCCTGGTAGCCGCCGCCTTGGCGACCACCGCCGGAGTTGCCACCCTGGTAGCCGCCGCCCTGGCCGCCCTGGCTGCCGTCGGCGTTCGTGCGCTGGGTGCGCTCGACCGTGGCCGTGGCCCAACGCAGGCTCGGCCCGATCTCGTCGGCGACGATCTCGACGACGTTGCGCTTCTCGCCCTGCTGGGTCTCGTACTCGCGCTGCTCGAGGCGGCCGGTGACGATGACCCGGGATCCCTTGGTGAGCGACGCGGCTGCGTTCTCACCGAGCTGATCCCACGCACTGACGTTGAAGAACGACACCTTCTCCTGCCATTCGCCGTTCTGCTGGTAGCGACGGTTCACGGCCAGGCCGAAGCTGGCGATGCCCTTGCCACCCGTGGTGAAACGGAGCTCGGGATCGCGGGTCAGGTTTCCGACGATGGTGACGGTGTTGTCGGCCATGATGGCCTCCTTCGTGGACGGGGTCCGATGGGACCGGCGGCCGTCAGGCCGCAGCCCCCGACATGCCGCGGCGCTCCGCCTCGGCATCGGGCAGACGGATGAGCTTGTGGCGGACGATGTCGTCTGCGATGCGGAACGAACGCTCGAGTTCGTCGAGGGCGCCACCGGCAGCGAAGAGGTTCAGTACGAGGTAGTACCCGTACTCCTTCTTGTTGATCGGGTAGGCGTACTGGCGGCGTCCCCACCAGTCGGGCTTGCCGTGCACCGAACCACCGGCTGCGGTGATCGAGTCGGTGACCGACTTGATCCACGCCCGGGCGGCGGTGTCGTCGAGGTCACCGTCGATGATGACCATGAGTTCATAGGCACGCTGCATGCGTGTGGAACCTCCCTTCGGACCCGATGCTGTTCCTGCAGCCCGGGGCCCCGTGATGGGGCAGGGTGAATATGACCCGGTGAGCGTAACGGGTGATCGGCGACATGGCACCAGTCGACCACAGGGGTGTCTCACCGATCATGGACACAGCGGGACACCGAGCGACACCGAGCGACACAGCGGGACACAGCCGGACACAGAGGGGTCGGGCGGGACGAGTTCGGGCTGCGAGGGCACGTCGTGGGTCACGCAGTACGGTCGGCGCGATGGATCTGCAGGCTTGGCTCGTCGACTCCCACGCCGATCTGCGACGACGGCTGTTCGGCGCGGTGGTGCAGCAGGTGCCCATCGAGCGGTGGGACGAGCAGGCCGACGGCGGCGGCTCGAGCATCACCTGGCTGCTCCTGCACCTGGCACGGCACCAGGACCTGGCGCTCACCACCGTCATCCGCAACAAGCCGCCGCTGTTCCTCGCCCACGCCACGGCGCTCGGGCTCGCCGACGCGCCGGCCTCGAGCGGCATCGGCGAACGCGAGCAGGTCACGGTCAGTGCGGCGGTGTCGCCCGAGGCGCTCGTCGCCTACGTGAACGCCACGTTCGACGCCACCGAACGATGGTTGCGACGACTGTCGGCGATGGCGCTCGCCGTCGTGCCCGACACCCAGCGGCGGCTGCGCACCAAGGCGCTGCTCGATCCGGACGAACTCGACTGGCTGTTCGGCATGTGGGGCGGACACACGGCGGACTGGTTCGTCCAGTGGCCCGTGCTCGGCCACGGTCAGGCCCATGTGGGCGAGGCGATCGCCGTCCGCAACCGGATGGGGCTCAGCCCGTTCTGACGGGCGGGTTCAGCAGGCGATCAACATTCGATCAGCAGGCGATCAGCCGGCCGAACCGGTGCGGGCCCGACGCCCGCTCCCACCGACCGGCAGCACCCGCAGGAGATGGTGCCAGCGACAGTCGATGCAGGCCTCGACCACGTACGCGGTGAGATCGTCGGAGCGCTGGTTGAGCGCCGCCATCTCCTTGGCGGTCGACACGCACCGACCCTGGGCGGGCAGTCGCGAGCCGAACACGTAGGTCACGAGCCGCAGCGTGGACTCCTGGCAGATCGGGCAGGCCGAGCGACTCTCGGTGCCGACGTTGCGCGCCGCACGGATGAGCTCGGGGTGAGCGTCGCACACCTGGTCCTGGCGCAGCCGGCCGCGCCGGAACTCGTTCACGAGGTGGCGACGTGCCAATCGATGGTCGACGACGCCTCGCCCGGCACCCCGCAGGGCGCCGGCGGAGAACTGCCCCTGGCCCTGACCCTGCGTCGACATGCCGACAGAGGCTACCGACCCCGTGGTGCGGCCGCCCGTGACCGACGCCCTCCTCGACGTCCTGCGGACCCTCGCGCACCAGGCCGGATCCGCAGCCGTACGTGCCCCATCGGTCACACTGGGCCCATGAGCACCAACGTGTGGTTCGGGAAGGGCGTCGCCGACGACGGCGAGTTCCGCCTGTGCGGCAACGTCAGCGGGAAGCGGACGATCGAGCTCGGGATCGCCCCCGTGCCGGCGTCGGTGCCGGCCAACGCGATCACGCTCGCGCTCGCCGGTGCGAAGTCGATCATCGTCGACCCGAGCGACGAGCGCATCGCCGACATCCGTCGCCAGGCCGAGCAGGCCGAGGTCCGCGTCGAGTGCCACCTCGGCGAGCTCGCCGACCTCGGCTTCGCGACGAGCGGCTCGGTCGACCTCGTCGTCGCCACCCACACCCTCGACGACGTCGACGACCTCCCGCGGTTGCTCCGCCAGGTGCACCGCGTGTTGCGGCCCGACGCGTCGTTCGTGGTGTCGCTCACCCATCCCTTCGCGGCGATGTTTGACGCCGGCGTCGATGCACCCCTGCATCGCTACGGCACGTCGGCGCGTTCGATCGGCGAGTTGTTCATGAGCTTCGAGCGCAGCAACTTCCGCATCGACGTGATCCACGAGCTCACCCCGATGGCGGCCCGCGACGCATTGGTGCCCATGGTGCTGCTGCTGCGCGCGCGCAAGCTCGGGGTCTGAC
>JBILUM010000123.1:0-6720 GCA_044370995.1 Ilumatobacteraceae bacterium
CTTCCACCAGCGAGTCGCGCTCGGCTTCGTCGACTCGTGCCGCAGCGTCGACGATCAGCTCGTCGAACATGACGATCGGCTCTTCGGGCCTGCCGGTCGCCGGATCGACACGCTCCGGATCGAAGTCGCCGGGGATCACGTACACCTCCGACACGGCCACCGCGTCGGCGAGGTTGTTGTAGATCTGCTGGAACGTTTCGCGGCTGTCGCCGACCAGCGATCTGCCGTGACGATCGACGGCCCGCACGCTCGGCAGCGCGGCGAGTGTGCGCAGGTCTTCGTACACGTGCTCGAAGAGCTGTTCGACGGGCCTCACCTGCGCTCTGGCCTCCTCGTCAGCGTTGCGGAGGTACGACACCAGAGCGATCGAGCGCCGCCGTTCGGTCTCGAAATGGATGATCGTCGCCAGCAGGCCGGCGATCAGGAGAAGCACTGCGAACCCACCGAGCATGTGTCGGTCGACCCGGTCCACGCTCGACTCCGTTCGACGTCGCGACACCGAAGGGCCATCGGCGAGGCCGGTCGTGGCAGGGGGTGGCGCGTCGAACCGGCGATCTTGGTGCCGGTCGGACAACGGCGCTCGGGAACGCATGTGGGGGTTATCGGTCGGCACGGCCGCACCCTTGAGGACGAGTCCCGTCACGCGGTGTCGGAGGTGTCGGCCATCGTCGAGGTGATGGTGGATCGATCCACCCCGGATTGACCCAAAGTGAGATGACGCACAGGGATCAGATCGTCGAACAGGCGTTTCAGGGCGCTCACCGTGTCGTGCGCCTGATCGACGAAGGCTGATCAACTTCGCTGGCGCTGACTCAGTCCTCAGACGGCCACATCTCTGGCGGGAACGAACGCCACAGGCGGTCGCTCTCGAACAGGTGCAGACCGAGCGCGTCGAGTGCGTCGACGAGGTTGCCGTGACGGCGGTATCGACCGCTGAAGTCGCTCGACACCCGATCGACTTCGCGATGGACGTACGAATACGCGTGACCGGCGTCGTCGAGGTTGAGGTACCGACGGGTGTCGACGTGCTTGTACAGATGGATGACGAGGTCTGGGCGTGCACGGCGGACCGCGGCCATGTACATGAACTCGGCGGGATGGAAGTGAGGGAGATCCGGGCACTGCCGGACGAGGCACGACAGCCGCTCGAGTGGCGCCCAGTCGGGACCGGTCACGGGGACGTACGTGGTCGGGAACGAGTTCCCGACGAATCTCGAGGGTCGCTGCGGCATGTCGCCTCCATCGCGTCGTTCGGCACGAGCGAGACGCCCATGACGGGCGTCTCCGGAAGCGTCTGCTTCGATCTAGGACGTCGTCCCGGCGCTACCGAGACAACCGTCTGCGGCGAACCTATCGACACGATCCCGATACGACGACACACCAAGCGACGCTCAGCGCTGTGGTCCCCAGATCCGTCAGCGCTGTTTTGTGAACGGACTGCGAAGACGCAGTGATCGACCTGCGACGGCGAGTTCGGGTTCGTACGATCCGATCCGTGCAGCTGGCCTGGTACTCGACGGAGAACGAGATCGTGATCGGCGCGAACGCGAACGCACTCAGACTGCGCGTCGGCGAGGCCGGCGACACGGGCGTCGCCTGGTGGGTCGCCAACGGCCACGTGCCCGCCGTCGACGAGGCGGTCGGGAGGCTCGCGTTCTTGAACCAGCACGGTGTGTCGCCGTACGCCTTCCCCCTGGCCGACCCGCAACCTCGCTTCTCGATCGAGCGGGTGTGGCTCGACGACACCGACGTCCTGTTGCTGATCTCGAACCTGAACTCCGATCTGTACAGCCGCTACCCCGAGCCGGGCGCGCTGGTGTTCAGCCTCGAGTCGGCCGACCTCCAGGAAGGTGTCGGCGCGCTGTTGATGGCCGTGCTCGACGACGAGCCCGTCGGCTGCGGCGCGTTCCGGGTGATCGACGGACGGCCGGGATCGGCCGAGATCAAACGGATGTACGTGACGCTCGCCGGTCGTGGGAAGAAGATCGGCAGTGCGCTGCTGGCGGAGGTGGAGCGCTGCGCTGTCGGCATCGAACGGTTCGCGCTCGAGTTCGGGCCGCGCCAGCCCGAGGCCCAGGCGATGTTCGAATCGGCCGGCTATGCGGTGTGCGACCCCTGGGGACCGTTCATCGGTAAGGACTTCAGCATCTGCATGGAGAAGGTCCGGCCGATCGGTTGAGCGATGGCCCGTCGTCTCGCCACGCTCAGGTCGTGAGTGCGTCGAGGAGCTCGTCGTAGGCGGTGAGGTAGTGCTGGATGTCGTCGCTGGTGGCGGGGATCGGCACGTTCGGACCGGCCCCGGGGAGCGCTTCCCAGATGCCCCGGTTGGCGAGCCAGATGCGGATCAGCCGTGTGAGATCGACGTTGGCGACGGCGAGCGCGAGGGCCTCGGTGCTGGTGGCCGGAGCGGGTCCGTACCACTGGCCCGATCGTGGTCCGAAGCGGATGGCCGTCCACGGAAGCCCATGGGCATCGATGGCGCGTTGGATGCCGTCGGCGAGCTCGTTGCCGAGCGCGGTGGCGTGACCGTAGGCGGCCGGTGTGAGCACCTGGGTGAGGGTTGCCCGTGCCGCAGCTGCCGAGAGCGGGTTGCCGAACAGGGTGCCACCGGTGGCGATGTTGCGGGTCGCGTGCAACTCGTCGGCGAGCGCCGCGGTGACGCCGTAGGCGCCGAGGGGAATGCCGCCGGCGATCGACTTGCCGATGGTGACGATGTCCGGTTCGAGCTGCCAGAGGCCGGTTGCCCCACCACGGCCGACGACGTGGGTGTGGGTCTCGTCGAGCGCGAGGAGGGTGCCGTGGCGGCGCGTGAGGTCGCGCAGCGTCGTGTGCCACTCCGGGGACGGTTCGACGAAGTGGACCTGGTTGGTCATCGCCGGTTCGGTGAGGACGATGGCGGCATCGTCCGGGGCCAACGCCGCGCGGAGTCGTTCGATGTCGTTGAACGGCACGATGCGGGTTCGACCGGTGACGGCCTTCGACAGACCTCGCGCCACCGGTTGCGGACCGCCGCCGGTGAGATCGACCAACCCTTCTTCGAAGTGGCCGTGGTAGTGACCTTGGAACAACACCACGACGTCGCGACCGGTGACCGCGCGAGCGAGACGGATCGCCTCGGTGTTGGCCTGGGTGGCCGACAGCGTGAACTGCCAGGACCCGACCGGGTATCGATCGGCGAGCTCCTCGGCGACCACGATCGAATCCTCGGTCGGCAGCAGGAACTGTGTCGAACGCCCGACCTGGCCGCGCACGGCTTCCACGATCTCGGGCACCGCGTGCCCACAGAACATGGCGACGTCGGAGGTGTTGAAGTCGAGATACGAGTGGCTGTCGACGTCGACGATCGATGCCCCGCTGCCGTGGTCGACGTAGATCGCCTGATCGTTGTCGGTCACCATCCACGCCATCGGCACACCGTTCGGCATGTGGGCACGCGCTCGTTCGATCAACTCGAGCGAGCGGGGTCGCTGAGATCGAAATCGGCTCAACTCAGCGGCGTGCAGCTGGGCGATCCGACCAGGATCGATCTCTTTCGAGTCGCTTGCCATCACCCATCTCCGTCCTCGAGGTTGCCGAGCGACCATCATCGAGCATCCGGGCGTCAGCCGCACAGCCACTCTTGATTGCAGACAACCGCTACCTGCCCATGCCCGTCCACTTCGACGAGCCGGACGCCGCGCTGCACTACGAGACGGTCACCGCAGGTCCCGCCCCGAACGCCATGCGGCTGGCCCTCGATGTCGCCTCAGAGATGCTCTGAAACGACCGGGCGCTTCGTCAGGAGACGAGGAGGTGGGCGATCGCCAAGTCCTCGATCCCGAGGCCCGTCGAGCGGAAGAACCGAGGTCGGGTCCATTCCTTCGGCGCGGCGCCCGTCGCCAGTTCGGCCAGGTCGGCGATGATTCGGTCACCCGACCACTCCCCGGCCTCGACGGCGATCGTCATCTCGCCAGCCGTCACGGGAGCCGTTGCACGGTAGTCGCAGTACACGTCGTAGGAACCGAGACTTGCTGGCTCGATCTCGTGCGCCCCCGGCGAGTTCGTGCTGATCGACGTGACGAGCGCCGACTCGGCGACCCACGGGCGCTCGATGACCGACGACCCGGAGGAGGTGCACAGGAGCACGACGTCGGCACCTTCCACCGCTGAGCGAGCCGACGTGCTGAAGCTGATCTGCGACTGCTCGGGCACCGCACGGCGGACGACTTCCTGCCGCTCGGCAGCGACGGCGACCTGAGGCGAGTACATGCGGACATCGGTCCACTCGCGCAGACCGGCCACGAACCGGAGGTGCTCGCGGGCCACCTTGCCCGACCCGACCACCGCGAGGCTCTTCGCGTCGGATCTCGAGAGATGCTGGACGGCGAGGGCCGTGGTCGCAGCGGTTCGGATCGTGGTGAGTGCGTATGAGTCGCACAGGAGCAGCGGTTCTCCCGTCGACGCTGACAGCAGCAGCGTGTATGCCGTGACCGGGGACAGCCCGGCATCGGACCGGTCCGACAGGTACGGCGACACCTTCACGCCGATCAGCCCCAGATCGAGGAGCGCCCCGGGGTAGAAGATGCAGTCGCCCCGACCATCGGGGAACACCGTCACCGTCTGCGCCGGCTGCACGCTCCGCCCGGTCACGAGACCGGCGAAGGCCGTCTCGAGCGCCGGAAGAACCCGCCCACGGTCGAACGCGACGAGCACCTCGGCCTCGTCGAGGATCGGCAGGTTCGACATCGCGCTCACGTACCTCCGTCGAGGCCTTCCGGTTCACGGAGAGGCCCGGTGGTTCGGTCCCGGCCCGGTCGGCCGAGTACGGACGACGGTAGCGGTTGGCTTCGGCGGCGCGACGACGCCGCGGTCGACGATCCGTCGGCCGGCGCGCTCGCAAGGGTGGTGCCAGGCCCACAGGAGCGGGTCGTGCCGTCTGCCACGATGGACGACATGGCACACGAAGGATCCACCGCGTCGGGACAGATCGAGCATCTCGAGCAGGTGCTCGGCACCCACCCGCGGGCACGGCTCGCGCAGCTGCCGACGCCGATCCACCGGCTGCCCAACTTCGGCGCGCAGATCGGCATCCCCGAGCTCTGGATCAAGCGGGACGACCTGACCGGTCTCGAGGGTGGTGGCAACAAGACGCGCAAGCTCGAGTTCCTCGTCGGCGACGCGCTGCGAGCCGGGGCGGACACGCTCGTGACCATCGGGGCGATCCAGTCGAACCACACCCGTCAGACGGCGGCCGCCGCAGCACGAGCGGGGCTGAAGTGCGCGCTGCTCCACTTCGGCTGGACCGAGGATGCAGGGCCGGGATATCGCAGCGTGGGCAACGTGCTCCTCAGCAGCCTGATGGGAGCACAGCTGTTCGTCGACGACACGCCGCGGCCGATCGAGGACCAGGGCCCGCTCGACGAGTTCTGCGACTACCTCGCCCACCTCGGACATCGCCCCTATCCGATTCCTGGGGGGGCGTCCGAACATCGTCTCGGCAGTCTCGGCTACATGGCATGTGCCGCCGAGATCGAGCGTCAGTGCCTCGGGGCCGACTTCGGGTTCGACTACATCGTGCACTGCACCGGCAGCAGCAGCACCCAGTCAGGGCTGCTCGCCGGCTATGCGGCACTCGGTACGCGCATACAGGTGGTCGGCATCTCCGACGACGACGAGACCGCCATCAAGCAACGTCGCGTGCACGACCTCGCGAACTCAGCGCTCGCCGAGTGTGGAATCGATGCCGTGGTCGACGAACGTGAGGTGCACGTCGTCGCCGGCGATCCGAGCGCGTACGGAAAGGCCGACGAGCAGACCTTCGCCATGATCCGTCTGCTCGCCGCGACCGAGGGCCTCGCCGCCGACCCGGTGTACGAGGGCAAGGCGGTGCGTGGTCTCCAGGCGCTCGCGGCCGAGGGCTTCTTCCCT
The DNA here is from genome assembly GCA_044370995.1 of Ilumatobacteraceae bacterium. Lineage (GTDB taxonomy): Bacteria > Actinomycetota > Acidimicrobiia > Acidimicrobiales > Ilumatobacteraceae > VFMC01. Next base: position 5,908 of record JBILUM010000123.1, read on the forward strand.
CATGGGAGTCGGGTGTTGCTGATGCACCTCGGTGGCACGCCGGCGCTGCACGCCTATGCCAGCCAGTTCGGCTCACCGCACCTGGAGCCCTTCCGCGGCGGCGACATCTCCGCCGCGCCGCCGGGGCGCTGACCGCACCGAGCCGGTGTGCGACGGTGACTGTGTGAGGTTGCGGCGGGGTGGCACCGCGGAGTCTGGCGGCGCGATGGCGCGAGGTCACGCGGTTCTGGTGCCGCTGAGGTTGAGGACGACGACCCCGGTGACGACGAGTGCGACGCCGAGCAGGGTTGTGGGCCGGAGACGGTCGCCGAATGCGAGGAAGCCGATGGTGACGATGGCGACGGTGCCGACACCGGAGTAGGTGGCGTAGGAGGAACCGAGGGGGAGGACGGCGATCGCCTTGCTGAAGCTGACGAGTACGCCCAGGTAGGCGAGCACGGTGAGGCCCGCCCAGGCGCGGACGGTGAAGCCGCGGGAGAGGCGACTCGACGAGGTTGCGGTCGCGTCGAGGATGATGGTGAGCACGAGCCAGATCATCGGGTCGTCCGGTCTCGTGTCGGGTTGGTGCCATCGACGAGGCCGAGCACGCCTCCACCACGGCTCGTGGCGTCATGGACCCCTGCGCCGAGGAGTCCGCGCAGGGCGGGTTCGAAGGATGCGATCGCGTTGGCGGGGATGTTGGCGGCGTGGTTCTCGACGGGGCGGAGCCATCCTGCGCAGTACGAGATCGACAGCGCCCGGCGCCGTCGGTCCGTGGAATTGGCGCCGCCCCCGTGGACGAGGTCGCCGCGGAACAGCAGGACGTCCCCGGCC
>JBILUM010000124.1:0-6714 GCA_044370995.1 Ilumatobacteraceae bacterium
GTGCTCACGCCGACCGGCGACCGCCCGGTCGAGCGTGACCGAGGCAGGGTCGATCGCGAGCATGAGCGAGGTCTCCGTGTGGCCTGCGTGCGCGTCGGCGCCGGCCACCCGCGGCCACCACGCCAGCACCCGGCGGCCGTCGGCGATGTTCTGTGCGACCGCTCGGCCGACGGCCGCCGCATTGCCACCGTGGCCATTGACGAACACGACCCCGTCGGCCCAGTCGGCCGATCGCACGAGTTCGACGAGCACCGAGGTCATGACCTCCGTGCCGATGCTCAGCGTGCCTGGGAACCCCGCGTGCTCGCCGCTCGCAGTGATCGAGATGGGCGGCGCGACGAGCACCTCGCCTCGCGTCGGCGGCCACGCCGAGGCCACCTGTTCGGCGAACTGCTGTGCGATCGCGACGGCGATGCGGGTGTCGGTGCCGAGCGGGAGGTGCGGACCGTGCTGTTCACAGGATCCGATCGGGACGACCAGCAGCGGCCGCAGCGCGGGGGCGACCGGGATGTCCGGCCAGGCTTGCCCATCGAGCTCCCAGCCGGGTCGCGCAGCGCCGATCGGTCCGTTCGCGCGTCGGCTCGTCGGATCGCTCATCGGATCGCTCATCGGATCGCTCATCGGATCGCTCATCGGACGGCGAGGCCGGCCATCAATGCAGCGGTCGTGACGTCGTACACGGTGGACCAGTCGAGCCCGGTCGGTCCCACATCGCGTCGTTCGAGGCTCACGACCCCGTGGCATGCCGCCCACACCGAGGCCGCGGTCACCACCGGATCGGCCCGGATCAGCCTGCCGGCATCCATCGCCCGTTCGAGCTGATCGGCGAGCACCTGCAGGGTTCGCCCGGCGGTGACGAGCGCGTGCGCAGAGGGCTCGAACTCGACCACCGCGTCGAACATGACGGCGTAGTAGGTGGGGTGGTCGAGCGCGAACCGCCGATAGGCCGCTCCCGCCACCTGCAGGTCGATCATCGGGTCGTCCGTCGGGGCCGCCGACTCGAGCGCCCGTCGCAACCGGGTGAAGCCCTCGACGTAGAGATGGTCGACCACCCCGTCCTTGCCGCCGAAGCGCGAGTAGACGTTCATCGTGCTCACCCCGGCGACCGCTGCGATGCGGCGCACGGTGAGCGCAGTGGGTCCCTCCTCGGCGAGGATCACGTCGGCGGCGCGCAACAGGGTGGCGCCCACCTCGTCGATCGCGTGGTCGACCCCGATCTCGTCGATCCCGTCGATCTCGTCGATCCCGTCGATCTCGTCGATCCCGGGCCCTCCCGGCGGCCACACCATCGCAGGTCACGATAGTCCCGTCGGCTCGACACCCGATCGGTACTCGGACCATCGGCCACTGGTGCGCGTGACCCCGGAGCGAGGAGGGTGCCCGCGTGTGTTGCTCAGGGTGCGCGCTCCGACACCCATCGCGGTGGCCTCCAGTCGGTGATGCCGCGCGCGACGTGCTCGGTGAGATGGCGCGCTCGTGCATGTCGACGGGCAACGCGGCACTGGACCGAACGGCCCACTCGTCCGCCACCCGTTGTGACCCGACTCGTCGAGATGCGAGCATGCTCCGATGCGCCGGGGCGGACGACGTGAGAGGGAGGGGCTCGATCTGAAGGAGCCGATCTCCGTCGCGCGCCTCATCGGCCGGTTCGCCGTCGTCGGCGTGGTGGTCCTTGCCCTGGTCAGCGCGCTCACGGCGCTCGCGAGTCGACGCATCGGCACCGACCAGGCCATCGCCGATGCGCAGCGCGTCACCTACACCACCGGCAAGGGCATCATCGAGCCACTGCTCGACCCTCGCCTGTTGGAGCAGGATCGCGATGCACTCGAGCACCTCGACCGGGCGGTGCGCGACACGGTGCTCAGAGGGTCGCTGGTGCGCGTGAAGCTGTGGTCGCAGGACGGTGTGGTCCTCTACTCCGACGAGTCGCGCCTCATCGGACAGCAGTTCGAACTCGCGGCCGACGAGCTCGAGGTCTTCGAGACCGGCGAGACGCACGCCGAGGTGAGCGATCTCGGGTCCGACGAGAACCGGTTCGAGACCGAGTCGAAGCTGCTCGAGGTGTACCAGCAGCTGTACACCACGACGGGCGAACCGGTGCTGTACGAGGCCTACTTCCGCTACAGCGGTGTCGCCGCGGTCGGCCGCAAGCTGTGGACCCAGTTCGCGCCCATCGCAGTCGGAGCGCTCGTGCTGCTCCAGCTGGTCCAGATCCCGCTGGCCTGGTCGATGGCGCGCCGTCTGCGCGCCGGGCAGCTCGAGCGTGAGCGGCTGCTGCGTCACGCGATCGATGCCTCCGACAACGAACGACGACGCATCGCGAGCGACCTGCACGACGGCGTGGTCCAGGAACTCACCGGTGTGTCCCTCGGGCTCGCCGCGCTCGGCCGCGCCGAGGAGATCCCACGAACACAGGTGCTCGAGGCCTCCTCGGCCATCCGCAACAGCATCAAGTCGCTGCGGTCGCTCCTCGTCGAGATCTACCCGCCGAACCTCTACGAAGAGGGGCTCGAGTCGGCCGTCGGCGACCTGTTGAGCGGCCTGGCGGCGCGCGGCGTGGCGACCGAGCTGACCGTCGATCTCTCAGGTGGCGAGCTGCCCCGTGACGTGACGGCGCTGCTGTACCGCACCGCGCAGGAGGCGTTGCGCAATGTCGCGGCGCACTCGCAGGCACGGCTGGTGCGCGTCGACCTCCGGTTCTGCAACGATCATCACGTGCGGTTGTCCGTCGAGGACGACGGCCGCGGGTTCTCGGCCGAACAACTGGCCGACCGAGGGACGGAGGGCCATGTGGGACTGCGATCATTGGCAGACCTGGTCGCGGACATGGGCGGTTCGCTCGAGGCACGCTCGCTCCCCGGACGGGGCACCATTGTGCTGGTCGACCTGCCGGTGCGCAACGCGGTCCGTGGGCAGGTGCCGAGATGATCCGCGTCGTGGTGGTGGACGACCACGTGGTCGTCCGATCGGGACTCGAGCAGCTGCTCGCGACCACCGACGACATCCAGCTCGTCGGGACGGCGTCGAACGGGCTGGAGGCGATCGACCTCGTGGCCGACACGGACCCCGATGTGGTGTTGATGGACCTGTCGATGCCCGAGCTCGATGGTGTGGAGGCGACGCGGCGGATCTCCGAACGGTTCCCGCGCAGTCGTGTGCTCGTGCTCACGTCGTTCTCCGACCAGACCCGGATCCTCGACGCGCTCACCGCCGGCGCCGACGGCTACCTGCTGAAGCACGCCGAGCCCGACGAGATCGCGGCCGGCATCCGCAGCGTCTACGAGGGTGGGTCACCACTCGACCCGAAGGCGGCCCGCGTGCTGCTCGAGTCGCGCCGGACGCGACGGCAGACGGTGAACCTCACCGACCGCGAGCGCGAGGTGCTGCTGCTGGTGCGTGGCGGACTCGCCAACAAGCAGATCGCACGTCGACTGGGCATCAGCGAACGAACGGTGAAGGCACACCTGACGAGCGTGTTCCAGCGCCTGGGTGTCACGGATCGCACGCAAGCGGCGATCTGGGCAGCCGACCATCTCGACTGAACCTGCTCGCGCCGTTCGGACCTTGTCGGATCCGCCCAGCACGAGGGGGCGTGTCAGTCGCCGCCGCCCTTGCCCTTGCCGCTGTTGCCCCCGCCTCCGCTGTCGCCGTCGTCGACCGTGTCGCCCGGCGCGCCCTCGCTGGTGTCGGTCGGCACCGTGGCGTCGGTGGTGCTCGGGTCGGTGCTCGGGTCGGTGCTCGGCGTCGAGGTGGACGAGTGGTCGGTGGTGGCCGGGCCGCTGGTCGACGAGCTCGATCCGCCCGAGCCGCTCTTCGTCCCGGAGGTGGTGACCGGCGCCGAGGCCGGCACGGTGGCGATGGTGGTGCCGGTGACCGTGCCTGAACCGCTGCCCGAGCCGGTCGGCTGTGCGGTGGTGGGCTGCGCGACGGCGAGCACGTCGACCGACGAGGTCGGGGCGTCGGACGAGGCGGGAACGGTGGTGGTGGTGAGGGCCCGAGCGGACTCCGCCGACACCACCGGCGGTGCGGTCGGTTCGACGACCAGCACCGGCGTTGCGCGAGGCGTGGTGGGCTCGGTGCCCTCGGCCTCGGTGGAGGGCACCTTGCCAGGGTTCTGCCAGACCGATTCGGTGGTGGGGCGGCCGAGGCTCGGGAAGAGCGTGGCGTTCACCGCGGTGACGGCGCCGATCGAACCGGCGAGCGCGACACCGATGAGCGCACCGCTCGAGAGGCGCAGGCGGCGACGATGGACCCGAGGTCCGGTCTGGAGCACGTCGCGGATCGCCATCGCGCTCGCAGCGCCCATCGATGCATCGATGTGCCGTGAAGTGATGAGCGTCGGCCGTGCGTCGGCCGCAGTGGTGCCGGGGCGCGACGAGGCCGCACCGGTCGTCGGGTCGCCAGGGGTCGGCGGGGGCACGTCATCAGTCTGGCGGCGGTGACCCGACACCGACATGGGACCATGGTCGTAGCACCTCCGAACCCCCGGTCGCGTCGTGCCGGCTCAGGGGCTCAGGCGGGGTCGGGGCTGCCCGTTCGGACGTGCGGGTTCAGGTGAGGTAGCCCCAGTTGCGCAGCGCGTCGACGATCCTCGCCGCAGCGGCCTGCGGCTCGAGCACCACCGTCTCCCCACGGGACGGCGCGGTGCCGGCGTCGGTGAGCCGACGCAACCGCTCGAGCACGTCGTGGTCGTCGGGTGCCGGCATCACACGCGCTCGCGGCCGATAGGGAGTGATGATCGCCGGGGCACCGTGATGATGGGCCGGCGGGGCCGCGACCACGTCGATGGGAGCGGACCGGCTCGCGAGGGCTCGGGGAAGCGGTGCTCTCCGGAGGGTGGCGAGCGAGCCCTCGACCGACAGCACGCACGGCAGCGGCACGGCGAGCACCTCGCGTCGACCACCGTCGAGGCGCCGCGTCGCGTGCACCACCGTCCCGATGCCGATGCCGATGCCGATGCCGATGTCGATGTCGATGTCGATGTCGATGTCGACGAGGCCGAGCGCCTGGGCGATGCGGCGGTGATGGGCGATGAAGGCCGGCACCGAACCGCTCCCGCGGTCGAGCGAGTAGTCGCCGCACAGCACGATCGCCGCGTCGGCCAGCGCCTGGGCGAGCTCGAACGCGACGTCGCGCGAGTCGGCGTCGGCCGCCATGTCGAGGCGTACCGCCCGTTCGGCCCCGGCAGCGATCGCGTCGCGCAGGGCGCGCTCGGCACCGGCCGGTCCGGCGCTGATGGCGGTGACGGTGGTGCCGAGCCGTTCGGCGAGCCGGAGGGCCAACTCCAGCGCGGCACGGTCGGCCGGCGAGACGCCGGCGAAGCGGTCGTCGGTGGCGTCGGGCCCGAGTGGGCCGCCGTCGAGACGAGCCGGCGTCCACTTGAGGCACACCGCGATCGCGCCCGTCGGTCCCGACCCGCCCGGCGCGGGGACTGCGCCGGCGTCGCCGGTGCTCATGTGCGTCGGAAGACGACGCCGTGGCCGCCGTCGGGATAGGTCCAGCTGATCGCACCCTCCTCGTTGCACACGAGGTAACAGGTGCCGCACTCGAAGCACTGCTCGTAGTTGAAGACGATCCCGCCGTCGCTGGTGGGCACGAACAGGTTCGCCGGACAGGCGACGACGCACGCCTGCGTGCTGCAGCCCTCGCACTTTCGGCCGTCGACGGTGATGTGGGCGCGTTCGTGGACGTCGAACCGGACGGTGTCCATGCGGTCCTGGAAGGAGACCTCCGGCCAGGTGTGATCGCGTTCGATGTGGTTCATCCGAAGCTCCGGAATCCGTCGAGGCCGTCGCGGGCGAGGTCGCGGCGGCGGATGCCGAGCCGTTTGCGCTCGGAGGCAACGATGCGCCGCAGGCCCGGCTTCGGTTCGGGGTTGTCGACCCGGAACATCCGCTCGGCCACGCTCGTGATCAGTTCGGGGTACACGTGCTGGACCCGATCGCTGAGGACGAGGTGGGGTGCCCGCTTCAGCTTGCGGTGGTCGCGCAGGACGAAGGTCTCCGAGAGCCGTCGTTCGTAGCCGGCCAGCCCGGCAACCGACACGTCGCCCGCACGGATCGAGTCGATGGCAGCGCGCCCGGCGTACATGCCACTCGCCATCGCGAAGTTCACGCCCTCGAGCCAGATGCCGGCGGCGAGGCACATCGCCGCGGCGTCACCGGCGACGAGCAGGCCGTCGCCGGCGAGCTTGGGCATCATCGCGAGGCCGGCTTCGGGGATCAGGTGCGCGGAGTACTCCTTGAGTTCGGCGCCCTCGACCAGGGGAGCGATCGCCGGGTGGGCCTTCAGCCCGGCGATGATCTCCTCGGGCCGGCGCTTCTGGGCGGCCAGCTTGGGCAGCTTGAGCACGGCACCGATCGCGATCGTGTCGAGGTTGGTGTACACGAACCCGCCGCCGTTCACGCCGCCGGTGCCGCCCAGGATCTCGATGTCGACGCCCTCGCGGCCGCGCACACCGAACCGCTCGTCGATGACGTCCTTGGGCAGTGCGAGCGTCTCTTTCACCCCGAGGGTGTAGTTCGCGGCGTCGACCGGCGGCGTCAGGCCGGCCTCCTTGGCGACGAAGCTGTTGACGCCATCGCACGCGATCACGAGCCGGGCGCGCAGGTCGCCGTCGGGACGGTCGGTGCGCACGCCGGTGACGCGACCGCTCGCATCGCGGAGCAGGCCCACGACGGTGGTGCTGCACAACAGCTGGGCGCCGGCAGCTTC
>JBILUM010000125.1:0-6681 GCA_044370995.1 Ilumatobacteraceae bacterium
CTCGCGACCGCGTTCGAGCTCGCCGCGGTCGCCACCGACATCGCTGCGATGCCCGACGGCACCGACACGCTCATCGGGCCTCGCGGCCTGCGGTTGTCGGGCGGGCAACGCCAGCGGGTGGCGACGGCCCGAGCGCTCGTGCACGCACCCGAGGTCGTGGTGCTCGACGACCTGTCGAGCGCCCTCGACGTGGAGACCGAGCTGCAGATGTGGACCAACCTGGCGGCAGCCGGCATGACCGTGATCGCCGTGTCGCATCGGGCGGTCGCGTTCGAACGCGCCGACCAGGTGGTGCGGCTCCAGGGCGGCCGCGCGGTGTGACCGTCAGCTCGCGAGCTGCACGGCCGCGAGCGACGTGAGCGCGACCAGCGCCCAACTGGCCGCGCCGAGCAGCAGCGGGCGGCCGCCGAGCACGCGGAGTCGGCGCCACACCACCTGGCTGCCGAGGCCGACCAACCCGGCGCCGATCAGCAGCGTCTCCAGGTGTCGTGCCGCAGCGAGGGCGGGGCCGGGAACGACGCCGGTCGACCGCAGCGCGGCCGCACCGAGAAATGCCACGACGAACCACGGCAGCAGCGGCGGACGCGGTCCGGCATCCGTCGACGGGTCGGCAGTCCGGGCATCCGCCGACTCGGCAGCAGCGGTAGCAGTGGCTCGACGGCGACGCTGCGTCTCGATCGCGACGATGCCGAGCAGGGGCGCCAGGAGCGCGACCCGGGTGAGCTTGACCACCACGGCAGCGCTCACCGCAGCGTGGTCGCGCGTCGACGCCGCGGCGACCACCTGGCCGACGTCGTGCACCGAGGCGCCGACCCAGGCGCCGAACACCTCGCTGGAGAGACCGAGCAACCCACCGACGGCGGGGAGCACACCGATCGCGAGCGAGCCGCACAGCGCGACGAGCGCGATCGAGTACGCCACCTCCTCCTCGCTCGCGTCGGCGAACGGCTCGGCGGCGGCGATCGCCGATGCGCCGCAGATCGAGTAGCCCGTCGCGACCAGGAGCGCGAAGCCCGGCGGCACGCCGAGGAGCCTGGCCAGCAGGCGGGTGCCGACGAACGTCGCGATCACCACGGCCACCACCGCGACGAGCATGCCGGGGCCGAGGTCGACGATCTCGCCCAGCGAGAGACGGAGTCCGAGCACGACGATGCCGGCGCGCAGGACGTGTCGGCCGGCGAACCGGAGGCCCGGGGCGAATCGGTCGTGCCGGATCGGCACGTTGCCGATGATCACGCCGACGACCACGGCGACGACGTGGGCCGACACCGACGGCCACCACTCGTGGACGGCGAGACCCACCGCGGCGCCGCCACCTGCGATCAGGAGACCCGGCACCAAGGACCCCGACGAGCCGGAACCGGAGGGTGCCGTTCCGGCGCGGTCGGTCGCCGTGACGGCAGGTGTGGAGCGCACGATCGAATCGTGCGCTCGCCGACGTCTCGCAGGAACCCGGCAATTCACTGGATGTCATAGGCTCTGCCTATGACATCGAACGCGCCCATCGCCGCGCTGCGGGTGGACGATCTCGTCGGTCTGGAGTTGTTCATCGACACGATCCGGCCGCGGCGCGCGAGCACCACCTGTCCCAGCCCTCGGCGACCGAGCGGCTGCGCCACCTGGAGCGGCGAGTGGGCGTGGCCCTGCTGCGCCGGGGCCCGGGCGGTTCGGCCCCCACCACGCAGGGGCAGGCCGTCGCCGAGTGGGCGCAGGACGTGCTCGCCTCGATCGACCGGCTCGCGGTCGGCGTCGCCGCGTTGCGGACACCGGCGGAGCGCCACCCGCTGCGGATCATGGCGAGCCTCACCGTGGCCGAGTACGCACTGCCCGACTGGCTGCACGCCCACCGTGCTGCGGGCGGCGGCGCGGTCGAACTCGCCGTGGGCAACTCGGTGGCGGTGGCCAGGACGGTCGGCGACGGCGACGTGGTGCTCGGCTTCGTCGAGACCCCCCGTCGGTTCCCGGGCCTGTCGTCGGCGGTCGTGGGCGGCGACGTGCTCACGGTCGTGGTGTCGCCCGACCATCCCTGGGCGCGACGCCGGCGTGCCCTCGCGCCGACCGATCTCGCTGCGACACCGCTGCTGCTGCGCGAACAGGGCTCCGGTACGCGCGATGCGTTCGAGGCCGCGCTCGCCGCCGTCGGCCTCTCGGTCGCGACCCCGCTCGCGGCACTGGCCTCCACGACCACGTTGAAGGCAGCCGCGATGGCAGGCGACGGTCCGTCGGTGCTCAGCGAACTCGCCGTGGCAGGCGAGCTGGCCACCGGTCGGCTGGTGGCGGTGCCGGTGACGGGCCTCGATCTCCGGCGCGAGTTCCGTGCGCTCTGGCGACCGGGGACGACCGGGCACGACGTCCGCGGCTTCGTGCGCCTGGCCCGTCAGGCGGAGGCGCGGCGCGCATGACGGTGCGGTGGAACACCGATGGCGGCGTGCACGAGATCCCGCTCGGCCGGCTGAACGGGCGGCCGACCGGTCGGCTCTGGCTGTGCGGCAAGCACGTGATCGGGCCCGATCCGGAGGCGCTGCTCGATCGCCTCGGCGCCGACACCGTGGTGTGCCTCACCGAGCGCCACGAGCTCGCCGACCGCTATCCGGCGTACGTGTCGTGGCTCGAGCGCGACCCGCGAGCGGTCTGGTTCCCGGTGCACGACCTGCACGCACCGCCGCTCGCCGCAGCGCGGCCGTTCTACGGGTCGTTGCTCGACCGGCTCGCCGACGGCGAGGGGCTGATCGTCCACTGTGCCGCGGGCATCGGCCGCGCCGGGACCACCGCGGTGGCGTTGCTCGTACTGTCGGGTTGGGAGCTCGCCGATGCCCTGGCCCACGTGCGGGCCCATCGGCCGATGGCCGGCCCGGAAGCGGGGAGCCAATTGGAGCTCCTGCGTCGCCTCGCCGAACTGTCGGCGGGGTGACGAGCACCGTCCTGGTCAGCGCTGATCGGCCCTCATCAGGACTGATCAGGACTGGAGGTCGCGGACGACGTCGAGCCAGAGGTTCGTCGTCAGGCGCAGCGACTCGACGTCGATGCGCTCGTCGTTGCCGTGGAACCGTCGGCCGAAGTCGGACGCGTCGAGATCGGGGCTGAACAGCCCAGCGCCGTAGGCGACCGAGCCCATGGATCGGTACACCCGTGAGTCGGTGAAGCCGACCACGAGCTGCGGGGTCGGCCGGGCGGTGGGGAACGGCTTCGCGATCGACCGTTCGAGCGCGTCCCACAGCGGCGTGTCGGTGCGGCTGATCGTCGAGGGATCGTTCATCACGACCTCCACCTCGACGCGCTCGTACAGGTCGCCGAGCGCGGCGCGCAGGTGCGCCTCCACGTCGTCGGGGCCCTCGCCGGGGAGCGTGCGCACGTCGACGCCGATGTCGACGCAGTCGGGGATCACGTTGGTCTTCATGCGCGTCGTCGAGCCGTCGCGCTGCTCGCCCGGGCCGATGGTGTTGCACGAGAACGTGGTGTGCGTGCACGCGTGCAGGTGCGCTCCCGGGCCGGGCACCGGCAGCGCGTCGAGGAACGCATCGATCCGTTCGGGATCGAGCAGCGCGGCGCGGGTGGCGTCGTCGAGGCCGAGGGTGTCGACCCGCGTGCGCCACAGCTCGTGGAAGCGAGGTGCGGGCCGGTAGTCGCCGAGTCGCTGGATCACCGCTGCGGCGGTGAGCAGGGCGTTGTTCGCCTTGAACGGGGTGGAGCCGTGTCCGGGTGTGCCGCGCACGCGCAGCCGCCGCCACGCGACGCCCTTCTCCCCCACGTTGATGCCGATCCACGGCTGTTCCTTCGGGCCGGAGTGCAGCCCGCCGTTCTCGGTGAGGACGTAGTCGGCGTACACGGCGTCGTGTTCGTGGTCGGCCATCCACTGCATGCCGTGGGCGCTGCCCGATTCCTCGTCGGCCACCGCCACGTACAGCAGGTCGCCGCGCGGACGGAAGCCGGTGCGGGCGAGATGGCGGAAGGCGACCGCCATCGACGAGGTGAGGTTGAGCATGTCGACCGCGCCGCGGCCCCACACCTCGCCGTCCACCAGCTCGCCGCCGAACGGGTCGCGTGTCCACCCCTCGGGGTTGACGGGCACGACGTCGGTGTGGCCCATGAGACACAGGCTCGGCGCGGTGGGATCGGTGCCCTCGATGCGGGCGACGAGCGTGGTGCGACCGGGCGTGGGTTCGTAGGTCTGGACGTCGAAGCCCGCCGTACCGAGGAACTGCTGCAGCACGTCGCTGTTGCGCACCTCCTGACCCGATTCGGCCGTGCCGTCGTTCACGCAGGCGTTGCGGATCATGGTCTGCAGCAGATCGACCGTTTCCGCTGTCAGCCCGTCGAGCGCACGTTCGTCGTTCATGCGCCGAGTCTCTCAGAACCGGATCAGGTGCCGAGCCGTGCCGCCCGCAGCGCCGAACGGCGCACCTTGCCGGCGTCGTCGCGCAGCGCCTCGGCCACGAACTCGAACGACCGGGGGATCTTGTAGACCACCAGGCGCTCGGCGAGGAACTCGCGCAGCTCCGCCTCGAACCCGCCGGAGGCGTCCAGATCGGCCTCGACGATCGCGTGGACGATGTTGCCCTTGTCCTCGTCGGGCAGGCCGATGACGGCGACCGAGCGCACGGCCGGGTGTTCCTGGATCGCGAACTCGACCTCGGCCGGATAGATGTTCGCCCCGCCCGACAGGATCATGTCGGCCGCGCGGTCGCCGAGGTACAGATAGCCGTCCTCGTCGAGCCACCCCATGTCGCCGAGCGACTCCCAGCCGCCGTCGCGCGTGCGCGGTTCGGCTCCGACATACCGGTACGTGGGCGTGTCACGGAGGTTGCGCAGCCACACCTCGCCCATCTCCCGAGGCGGCAGCTCGTCACCGTCGGCGTCGGTGATCTGCACGCTGCCGGGCACGGGACGTCCGACCGACCCGCGATGGGCGAGCCATTCGGTGCCGCTGATCACGGTGGCGGTCTGGCCCTCGGTGCCACCGTAGAGCTCGACGATCCGCTCGGGGCCGAGCCAGTCGATCCACACCTGCTTCAGCCACTCGGGACAGGGCTCGGCGAGGTGCCACAGGAACCTGAGGCTGCTGAGGTCGTAGCCGAGGCGCACGTCCTCCGGCAGGCGCCAGATGCGCTTCATCATCGTCGGCACCATGTAGACGACCTCGCCGCGGTGGCGTTCGATCGCCGCGAGCGTGGCCTCCGGGTCGAAGCGCGGCAACACGGCGACGCCGTTGCCGTGCAGCAGGCCCTGCACCGACCAGATGAGCGGACCGTTGTGGTACAGCGGTCCGGGCATGATCATCGGGCCCGTCGCCCCCAGCAGGATCGTCGACGGCACGTCGGGATCGAAGGCGGCGGGGTCGCCGGAGACGATGAGTTTCGGACGGCCGGTGGAGCCACCCGACGTGGGCGCCTTCCACTCCTTGGAGATCCGCTCCTCGAGCACCGCGTCGGCGGGACGATTCGGGGCCCGGTACCCGATCGGCAGGCATACCCGATCCGGCACCGACCCCTCGGGCACGCCGAGCACGGCGCTCGGGTTCGCGAGTTCGACGATCGCGTCGATCTCCCGCTGGGGCAGCCGCGCCGACACCGGCTGCGGCGTGGCACCGAGGCGCCACGCTGCGGCGAACGCGACGAACCAGTCGATCGAGTTGGGCAGCGCGATGGTGACCATGTCGCCCTCGCCGACGCCCCGCTCGCGGAGGTCGTACGCGAGGTCGTCGATCAGCTCGGCGAGCTCGGCATAGGTGACCGATTCCTCGCCGCACGTGACGGCCGGGCGATCGCCCTGCGACTCGGCGAGCTCGCGCAGACGCCGGCTGTAGGAGACGACGGCCACGTCAGCCGGCCTGCAGGAACTCGACCCAGTTGCCGTCGGGATCCTCGACGATCGAGATGCTGATGCCGGCGCGGATCTCGCGGGCGGGCACCACGACCTTGGCGCCTGCGGCCGCGCACGCGTCGGTGATCTCGGCGAGGTTCGAGACCGAGATGGTCCAGTACCGGTAGCCGTAGGCACCGGGGATGCCGCCGGGAGGTGCCGCCGCAGGGGGCTCGTTGCTGGGGTGGACGAGCTTGATGAGGCTGGTGCCGCACATCAGGCGGTACATCGTGCCGCCGCCCCCGGGCATCGGGTTCGAGCCTGCGTCGACGAACCCGAGCGTGTCGCGGTAGAACGCGAGCGACCGCTCCGCGTCTCGGATCACGATGCCGAGATCGATCGAGTCCTTGGTGAGCTGCACGCCCATGAGATCCCCCTGAGATCGTGGCGACGCACCCCACGTCGCCACCGCGCACCCTAGGAGACGCGGCGACCCACGACTCAGACGGCGGGCTCCTGTTGGGTGATGCAATGGATGCCGCCGCCGCAGGCGAAGATCGACCGGGCGTCGTGCAGGACGATCTCGCGTCCCGGGTAGGCGTCGGCCATGATCCGGGCGACGACCTCGTCGTTCGGGTCGTCGAACGAGCACAGGATCACCGCGCCGTTGCACACGTAGTGGTTGATGTAGCTCCAGTCGACCAGCTCGCCGTCGTCGTGGGTCGTCTGCGGCGCGGGCACCTCGATCACCTCGAGCGAACGGCCGCGGGCATCGGTGGCTCGACGGAGCACGTCGAGGTTGGCCCGGGTGACGGCGAAGTCGGGATGGTCGGGGTCGTGCTGCACGTGCACCAGCACGGCGCCCGGGCGCGGGACCGCGGC
>JBILUM010000126.1:0-6649 GCA_044370995.1 Ilumatobacteraceae bacterium
GGTCGGGATCGACCATCTTCGGGAGCGTCACATGACGCAGCAACTCCTGGAACGCGTCGTAACGCCGCTGCGTCGCAGTACGAGCGAGCTTGTCCGCGCTCACGTCGTCACCATGGATGGCCTTCGCCACCGCCCAGTCGCGGTGGAACTCGATCTCCTCGAAGTGAGCGAGCATCGCCTTCAACCTGACGTGATCCGACGCGGGCCCTTCGACGTCGAACTTGCCCGTCAACCCGGTCTGCCCGAGCGACGCCTTGCGGTTCCGGTGGGCCCGATCGGGATCGGGACCGTCCTGATCCATCAAGCACTTCCACGCGATCACGTACTGCTCGAACGCCAGGAACGACAGCTTCGCTGCATGATCGAGGAAGTCGTCGATCTGCTCCGCCACATAGATCCCGACACGCGGCGCACGAGCCAACCGTGCGAGCAGGAACACCTGGGCCGATCCGACGTGACCCACGGTGAGTGCGTCGAGCACTTGCGGGCACGTGCGGCACAAGCGTTCGAGGTCGCGGTGGGCCTTGGCATCGCGGTCGGCCCACCGGAACTCGCCCCGCCCGTAGCCGGCGAGATCGCGATGACCATCCGTGTAGTAGAGCTTGCGCACTTCGAGTTCGCGCATGAGTCGGATGTGTTCGGCGAGCATCGCCCGCCGGGCCACTTCGATCTCGCGGCAACGGGACAGGATCTCCTCATCGGAGATCTCCGGTGGATCCACGATGGGATCGTCGACGACCGTGGACATGCACACGCTCCTTCCCCCGACACCACCAGTTCAGGTGGTGCGGTTCAACGGTGATACGAGGGAACCCGAAGGCCCCGATCACGTCCCGGGGGAACACGGAACGACACTGACGATCCTAGAAAACGGGTGTGACACGATCGGTGTGAGTTCATTCATCAACCGGTATCGGCCACGGGACCGTGTCCTCACTTCCGTAGCCGACCCTTGACGACGGCACACCGCAGACATCCCTGACACGGTCCATCTCGCTGGTGAGTCCCTCGTGAAGGCCACCGACGCCCATCACGCTCTCGACGAAGAATGTCTTGACCTTCGGGACATCGAACGCGTCCCGAATGCATCCCTCCTTGGACGGGTCGAGGCCGATCAAGAGCACGATCGGTACCTCGGCCTGGGGAGTGCACGCATACAGCGCATCGATGAACGACGTCGCCTCGGGCTCAGACCACGCAGGACCAGGCGGCGGGGCTCCTTCGAGGAAGCGTTCGCGCAGGATCGCAGAGTCGGTGTGCTCGGCCAGCTTGGCTGCAACGCAGTACCACTGCTCGGGCGTCCACGTCTGAGACGCCTCGGCGAGCCGGGCCGCAACCAGCTCGATCACAGCCACGTCTCCCACTGCAGTCGAGGCCGAGCCCGCCGAGACGCTGTCCGAACTCATCCCGAACGCCGGCGAACCGGTGCCGCTCGTGCTGCCGCATCCCGCTACAGACGCCGCCACCACCAGCGCAAGAAGCACCCCCGGGCGCCAACGAGGACGTGGAAGATGCCGTCGGTTACCGCAGAAACCGAACCGAGTGCTCCCACGCGTGTCATCACCTGGCACCCGTCCAGACTGCCCAGCAACAACGCGTGCGGCAAGTGAACAACACGTGCCGAGCGGCTGGTCTGGGTCGAGCGACGATCGCTCGGTGCTAGGTGTACTCGGCTGTCAGGTTGGTGACGCGAGCCGGCTGATGGGTGGGTGGCCTCCGAGGGCGCTGTGGCGTCGTCGTGTGTTGTAGTCGATCAGCCATGGGCCGAGTGCGTTGGTGCGTTCGGTGTTGCTGGTGAACACCTGTCGGTAGGCCCATTCGCTGGCGAGGGTGCGGTTGTAGCGTTCGACTTTGCCGTTCTGCCAGGGGCAGTGCGGGCGGATGAACTTGTGCGTGATCCGGTGGTCGGAGAGGAGCTCGCGGAGCTTGGTGCCGTGCCGATACGCCATGGCGTTGTCGGTGATCAGTCGTTCGATCGTGACGCCGTGATCCGCGAAGAACTCGATCGCCCGCTCGAAGAACTCCGCGCAGGTGGGTGCTCGTTCGTCAGCGTGGATCTCGGAGTACGCGAGCCGGCTGCAGTCATCGACCACCGAGTGGACGTAGTCGTAGCCGGGCCCGTTCTTGCGGTCCCGCGGTGTGCCGCGTCCGTGGGCCTTCCAGCCGCCGCCGTCGGGGATCCGGCCGATCTTCTTGACATCCATGTGGACCAGCTCGCCCGGGCGTTCGCGTTCGTAGCGGACAGTGGTGGTCTTCGACGCGCGGATCACTTCACCGGTCAGTGGGTCGCACTCGCACAGTCGGGGCATGTCGTGGCGTCGCAGGATGCTCGACACCGTGCGGGCCGGCACCCCGACTTCGGGACCGATCCAGTCCTGACCGCGGCGATGCTCGCGGCGTGCGTCGAGCACGCGTTGTTCGGTCTCGGTGGTGGTGCGGGTCGGCATCGTGTGCGGTCGCGAGCTGCGGTCCTCGAGCCCGGCGTCGCCTTCGGCGTCGTGCCTGGCGACCCAACGGTGAGCGCACTGTCGTGACACACCCATCGCTTTGGCGACGTGAGCGACGGGTTGGCCTTCGTCGCGGATTCGCTGCACGAGCAGCCGTCGGCCATGAACAGTGAGACGGGCATTACGGTGTGGCACCGAAGACCTCCTGGGTTGTGAAGCGGCAAACTCCACAATGCCCGGAGGTCTTCACGCGTCAGCGGATGTCACCAACGTCCCAGCCGAGTACACCTAGCGGCAGCTATGAGCGGCACTAGTCGACGGCGCGAATGCGCTCTGCGAGCCCCGCACGTTCGAGTGCTTGGAAGGTGAAGCGCAGGAAGTGCTCTCGCTCGGCCCGCTCTGCTTCGTTCCTTGCTTTGCGAACCAGTGCTCGCTCGGCTTCGTAGACACGCACGGCACCCTCCGTGTCGCCGCCGAGTATGAGAAGGACCGCCGCATCGGTCCCTGGAGTGGCTAGCTCGGCGGCACAGACCAGCGGGTCGACGTGAGCATCAAGCCAGGGCAGAGCGAACCGCTCAATCACATCAGCGACCACCGGCCCGGAGCTCGGCAGTGTCGGCCACCACGTATCTCTCCCGAACGCAACACTGCCGAGACGGTCGCCAACGAACACGGTGTGGGCGGGTGGAGGCGGGTCCCAGCCGACCAACTGGAACGCCGCAGCTCGATGGATACCGATGTTCACGGTGAAGCTGCCACCCATCGAGATCGACTGCACCTCGATGACCTGGATCGCGTCATCGCGTTCTCTGAACCAACGGTTGTATTTTCGAGCGAAGCCTTCACGTTTCATCAGCGGAGCGACACTGTCCCGAAGGAGCGCCTTCAACTCCCGGCCAGACTCGGTGCTCACGGGCCTCAGAATGGCCAGGCCACGGGCGCTGCGCAAGCCACGCATACAACCGAGCAGAGCGGCAGTTCCGCGCTTCCGTCACGAGCCGGTGATGTCCGATAGCCGCAGACGAAGGTCATCCAATCGGTCGGCGAGTTCGCGGTCGCGGGGGTCAGAACTGCCGCGGAACTCGACCCGCAGTTCGTCGGCAGCTCGCTCAAGCGCGAGCGCAAGCCGGACGCTCTGTTCGCTCGAAAGGAGGTCGAAGTGAATGCCGTCCAACGCGACCGCCTGCCGGAGTACTTGTTCATCGTCGACGTCGGTCACTAACAGGGTGCTGAAAATCGGCTGAGGGTGCTCGCGTTCGGCGGCGCGATGGAAAAGACTGTGGGTATGCGTGGGAACACTGATCCGCAGTTGGCGATGTTGACGACTCTGTCGACCGAGGACTTGATCCCAGCCGATCATCCGATCCGCAAGATCCGTGTTGTCGTCGACGCGGTCCTGGCCGAGCTCGACCCGGTCTTCGACCGGATGTACGCGACTGGCGGCCGGGCGTCGGTGCCGCCGGAGGCGTTGCTGAAAGCAACGGTGTTGATGGCGATGTACTCGATTCGTTCCGAGCGCGCGTTCTGCGAACGCCTCAACTACGACCTGTTGTTCAAGTGGTTCCTCGACATGCGCATCGACCAACCGGCGTTCGACGCGACGACGTTCTCGAAGAACCGCAAACGCCTGCTGGATGCCGAGGTCGCAGACCAGTTCTTCGAAGCCGTGGTCCGCGTCGCGAAGCTCCGCCGCTACATGTCATCGGAGCACTTCTCCGTCGACGGGACGTTGTTGAAGGCGTGGGCGTCGCACAAGAGCTTCAAGCCCAAAGACGGTCCGCCGTCGGACCCGCCCGCCGGCCGGAACACCGAGGTGCAGTGGCACGGTGAGAAGCGCAAGAACGACACGCATGAGTCCACGACGGACCCGGAAGCACGGCTCTACCGCAAGAGCCACAACACCGCCGCCACGCTGTGCTACTCGGGGCATCTGCTGATGGAGAACCGCTCCGCGCTGATCGTCGATGCCGAGCTGACCATCGCCGATGGGTACGCGGAACGAGCAACCGCGCTCGAGATGCTCGGCCGGCTGCCGAAGACCGCGAGGCGGCGCACCGTGGCCGCGGACAAGGCTTACGACACCAAAGGTTTCGTCGCTGACGCACGCGCTCTGGGGTTCACGCCGCACGTCGCGCAGAACACCAAGGTCTCGGCGATCGATGGTCGAACGACACGGCATGCCGGTCATGTCGTGAGTCAACGAATCCGCAAACGCATCGAGGAACCCTTCGGCTGGACCAAGACCATCGGCGGCGGAAGACAACTCCGCTACCGAGGCCGACAACGCAACCGGGCCTGGTTCAAGATGACCGCCGCCGTCTACAACATGATCCGCATCACCGCACTCGACACCCAACAAGCACTCGCCTGACCGCTGCTGTTCGGGATCGGTTGCCCCGACCCGGCAGGCACCAGGCGACGGCAACAAACACCAGCCACCACCCTGGCCACCGCTTCAGCCGGCGATTTTCATCACCCTGCTAACGCTTGAGCACGTTCCGCGAGTGTTCGGAACGCCCAACGATTCACGAGCCAAGGTTCGTACTTTGGGACGCCGATCACTGGCACGCTCGGAATAGTGCCCCGGTTGTCGCCCGTGGCACAACAGTCCTCGCGACAACGGATGATCAGTGCCGAGCGGCAGCTATGCGCTACGCATCAGACGATCGGCTGTCAACCAGACAGAACTCATTTCCTTCTGGATCGAGCATCGTCGTCCACTCCTGGTTCTCGAAGCTGACGGTCGCGCCGAGACGCCGAAGGCGCTCCACCTCAGCACGCCGGTCAGTAACACGCAGGTCGAGATGCACACGATTCTTGATGACCTTGGCTTCATCGACCTGTTGAAAGCACAGGCGAGGGCCGGGTCCTTCGACCATGACGGTCGGATCGGTGTCGGGCGTGTATCCCTGGTCCGCCAGGCGTTGCACCTCCGCCTCGTCGTACGGCGCCACCGCGTAGCCGTCAAGGACCAGAGCCCAGAAGTGGGCGAGGGCGGAGGCACGCCGACAGTCGAACACGATGTCAGACAGTGTTGCCACAGCCGCTCAGATTGCTCGTCAGCAATCGTCCCGTCAACCGCACCGAGCGGCAGTTCCGAGTGGGCTGGTCATCGCTGTACCGAGTCGCCGGTGGATGCCAGGTCGTCGCGTGCACGTTCGCGCAAGACTGGGACGGTGAACGAGATCGAACTCGCAGCGGGACTGGCTCAGACGCCGAACTATCGATATGCCGACGTCATCGGCAACCGGCTGTTCGTCGCTGGTCAAGTACCACTTGACGCGTTCGGCACCCTGGCCGGCGTTGGACAGGTCGAGGTGCAGTCGGAGCAGTGCCTTGCGAACCTGTTCACGCTCGTCGAAGCCCATGGCTTCGGTCGCGAAGACATCCACCAGCTCACCATCTACGTAGTTGGATCTCACCAGAACCTACTGGACGCCTGGGCCGCGATCGTTCGCGGCTTCGACTTGGACGTTCCCCCGGCAACTCTCCTGGGAGTGCAATGTCTCGGCTACGAGCAGCAGCTCGTCGAGCTCGACGCTCGCGTCGAGCGGCTTGGCTGATAACTAGCCCGCACGCGGATCGGCAGATCTGGGTGGCTCGCCAAGTTCAGGGAACTAGGCCGAGTGCCAAATGATCAATCCCGCGTCGAGTCCGGCGGCGCGGTGAATGAGGGCCACCACGTCCCGGCTCAGGTCTTCCGTCTCGCGTCGGTGCTGCAGCGACCAGATGCTGGTCCCGGCTGTCACCGCTGTGTCGTAAACGTCGGGAGAACTCGGCCACCAGAGACGGCTCGATGTACGTCATGTCGTAGAGACTGCGGCCCATCGCCCAGAACACGTCGTCGTATCCCAAGGGCACATTCAGCAGCGTTCCGACATCATCGCCGAGCCTCCACATGTCAACGACGTCCTCGGTGCCGTTGAGCTCCAACAAGGCGTCGAGTAGCGCGTCGCCCTCAAACCAGGTCTCGTCGGCCGAGGACTCGTCGGAGTCATCGGCTCCGTCGTTGGACGCAACGTACGCATCCGTCTGTGACTGGTCTGCAGCGATCAGCAGTTCAAGCAGTGCCGGTGGGGCGACGAAGACCTCGTGCGAGATGGCCATCCCATCGGATGCTAGCGGTGGCCGAACATGTCAGCAGCAAGGACCATAAGGGACAGCTACGGGTACCTCGAGGAGCGAGTCCGATCGGCAGATCG
>JBILUM010000127.1:0-6625 GCA_044370995.1 Ilumatobacteraceae bacterium
ACATCGCGGCGATGGTGCTGTTCCTGTGCTCGCCCGCCGCGTCGTGGATCACCGGCGAGCACCACCTCGTCGCCGGCGGGCGCACCACTCGCAGCTATCAGTACCGGTCGCGCAACGCCGAGTCGACCTGATCGGCGAGGCGGCAGACGGATCTCGACGTCGGGGTCAGGTCGGGTCGGGTCGCTGGGCCTTCAGCTGACGGCGCATCTCGGCGTCACGCCAGAACGTCGCGGTCTTCGAGCCGTACGGTTCCCACCGGGGGAGCTCGCCGGCCGGCTCCGGGCTGTCGCCCATGATGGTGACCCGCTGGATCACGCGCTCGCCCTCGAAGTCGTTCAGCACGTGGTGCTGCGTGCAGCGGTTGTCCCACATCGCGATCGTCCCTGCGCTCCAGCGGTACCGCACGGTGAACCGGGGCTGCTGCACCCAACGGGTGAGATGGCCGAGCAGCAGGGCCGACTCGGCATCGCTGAGCTCGACGATGCGGCGCGTGAAGTGCTCGTTCACGAACAACGACCGCCGACCGGTCTCGGGGTGCACGCGCACGACGGGGTGGATGTACCCCCGCTCGGGCGTGAGGTGCGGACCGGCGTTGTGGAACGCGGTGAGCCCGTCGCACAGATCGCGCAGCGGCGCGGACAGTTCCTCGTAGGCCTTGTAGGCGTTGGTCCACATGGTGTCGCCACCCACGGGAGGCACGACCTTGGACTGCAGGATCGAGAACTTGGACGGGTGGGGCGAGCACGAGAGGTCGCTGTGCCATTCGTCGGCGATCCCGCCGGCGCCGTCGACGGCACGCAGCTCGAAGAACTCCGGTCGCTCGCGTGCGAGGTCGAGGTTCGGGTGTGCCTCGAGCTCGCCGAAGTGTCGACCGAACGCGATGTGCTCGTCGGCGCTCAGGTGCTGATCGGGGAAGAACAGCACCAGGTGCTCGAGCAGCACTTCGTGGATCCGTCGTGCGTCGTCGGCGGTCGCCTGCCCGAGCGCGATGCCCCGGATCTCCGCTCCCAACGACCCCGACAGCCGTCGTACGTCGAGGTCGGCCTGCCTGGCGGTCGTGTCCATCGATCGAGGCGTGTCAGCCCTCGAGGGCGGCGGCGAGACGGTCGAGGGTGCCGCTGATGGTCTGGCGGTTGCGCTCGGCCCGGTCGTCGACGCCCGACATCTTCTTGCTGAACTCGAGTGCCGACTCGGGCCGCAGGTCGTCGCTCCACTCGGTGACCCGGCAGCCCGTGTCGGTCGGCTCGATGCGGTAGCCCCACGTGGAGAAGTGGAAGTCGAACATCGAGCACTCGAACACGAACGACCGGCCCGGCTCTGCCTCGACGACCGTGCCCTTGCTGGTCCACTCGTGCTCGCCATTGCGGTTGTGGCCGTCGAACGTCGCACCCACCACGGGACCGTCGAAGCCCTCGTGCCACGCGCACGCATGGCACTCCTCCGACCACTCGCCCATGCGGGTCACGTCGGAGATGGCGGCGTAGACGGCATCGGGCGAAGCGGCGATGTCGCGGGTGATCTCGAGTCGTTCGGCCATGGACCGAGTCAAGCACAGCAGTCCGGGGCCGAACGCCCCGAGCGCTCCGAGCGCTCCGAGCGCCCCGGTCTCTGCGGGTACACGTCGGGGGTTCGCGCCTCGGCCAACAGATCACGGATCACCATCGTCTTGCCACCGGTGTACGCATCGCGCGGACGAGGCCCCGTGGGTACGCTCGGCCGGTGCCGTGAGCAGTGTCGGACGGCGGTCGCCCGGCGGCCGCCGGTGTCGGGAAGGTGTGGAAGGTCGAGCGATGAATCCAGCAGTGTGGGTGGAACGCCATGGGCGCCGATTGGCGCAGTCGCCGGCGGTGGCCGAGGGCGAGCGCGTGCATGCGACCTGGGGCGAGTTCGCCGCGACGGCGGCCGCCGCGGCCGCCGGTCTGCGCGACACGTTCGGACTTGCCACCGGCGACCGGGTCGCGATCGTGATGCGCAACCGGCCCGAGTACCTCGAGGCACTGTTCGCGATCTGGCACGCCGGGCTCGTGGCGGTGCCGGTGAACGCCCGCCTGCACCGTGAGGAGATCGCGTACATCCTCGAACACAGCGGCTCGGCCGTCGTGATCACCGACGACGACCACGCCGACGACGTCGAGTCGCTGGTCGACGCCGTCGAGACGCTGCAGGCGGCCGTCGTCGCCCCTGGCCAACGGTGGTCGCAGCTGACGTCAGCGGCACCGATGCCGCTCGTCGGCCGTCGGTCCGACGACCCGGCGTGGCTGTTCTACACGAGCGGCACGACGGGCCGTCCCAAGGGGGCGACGCTCACCAACGGCAACCTGCTGATGATGTCGCTCAGCTACTACGCCGACATCGATCCGGTGTCGGCGGACGACAGCATCCTGCATGCGGCCCCGATCTCCCACGGCTCGGGCCTGTACGGCATGCCCCACATGGCCCGCGGTGCGGTGAGCGTCATCCCGGCGTCGGGCGGCGTCGACGGCGAGGAGATCGCCGGCCTGCTGCAGCGGTGGCCGGGCATGTCGTTCTTCGCGGCGCCCACGATGGTGAAGCGCCTCGCGGGCGACCCGGCGATCGTCGGTGCCGACCTGTCGAACCTGAAGACGATCATCTACGGCGGCGCGCCGATGTACCTCGCCGACCTCGAGGACGCACTCGACGTCTTCGGTCCGCGCCTCGCCCAGATCTACGGGCAGGGCGAGACCCCGATGACGATCACGGGACTGTCGAAGGCCGATCACGCCGACCGCGACGACCCCCGCTGGCGCGAGCGGCTGCAGAGCGTCGGCCTCGCCCGCACCGACGTGGAGGTGTGCGTGTTCGACGACGACGGCCGCGAACTGCCCGTCGGCGAGATCGGCGAAGTGGTCGTGCGCGGCGACGTGGTGATGGCCGGCTACTGGAACAACCCCGAGGCGACCGTCGAGGCGTTGCGCGGCGGCTGGCTGCACACCGGCGACATGGGCAGCTTCGACGAGGAGGGCTACCTCACGCTGCGCGACCGCTCGAAGGACCTCATCATCAGCGGCGGCATGAACATCTACCCGCGCGAGGTGGAGGAGGCGCTGCTGCGCCATCCCGGCGTGCGCGCCGTGTCGGTTGTCGGTCGGCCCGATCCCGAGTGGGGCGAGGCGGTGTACGCGTTCGTCGTGGCCGCCGACGAGGCGGCGCCGCCGTCGGCCGACGACCTCGACCGCACGTGCCTCGACGCGATCGCCCGGTTCAAGCGCCCGAAGGGCTACCGGTTCGTCGACTCGCTGCCGACCAACAACTACGGCAAGGTGCTCAAGCGCGAGCTGCGCGAGCGCCTCCAGGCCGAGCAGACCTGACGCCGGCGGTTCGATCTCGGCGGGGTTCAGCCCCTCGATGGCGTCGGCAGCGACACGGTGAGGTGGGTGCCTCGCCCGACCACGCTCTCGAGTTCGAGCGTGCCGCCCATCGCCTCGGTGAGCCGCCTGGCGAGCACCAGGCCGAGGCCGGCACCGCCCTCTCGACCGGCGTCGGCACCAAGCCGGTCGAACGGCACGAACAGCCGGGCCAGCAGTTCCTTGGGGATGCCCGGGCCCTCGTCACGCACGTGGATGTACGCGCATCCGTCGCCCATCTCGGTCGTCACGTGCACCGCGCTGTCGGCGGGGGAGAAGCGGACCGCGTTGGCCACCAGGTTCAACACCACCTGCTGCAGCCGGCGTCGGTCGGCCGACACGAACACGGGCGGGCCGTCGCGCTCGACCCACACGTCACGGCGGTCGGCGAGCGGTTGGATCAGATCGAGCGAGGCGTCGATCACCTCGTGGGCGTCGAGGTCGCGCAGGTCGATCGGCATCGCGCCGGCCTCCACCCGGGCGAGGTCGAGGACGTCGTCGACGATCGCCAGGATGTGCGTGGCGGCGTTGCCGATCCGCTCGAGCGCCGTGTGCCGCTGCTCGGCGGACAGGTCGAGCGTCTGCAGGTTCTCGGTGAAGCCGGTGATCGCTTGCAACGGCGTGCGCAGCTCGTGGCTGAGCGCCGTCACGAACTGCGACTTCGCGAGGTTGGCTCGCTCGGCCGACTGACGCGCGAGCTCTGCGTCGCGGCGTGCCTCGCGCTCGAGCGCCGCACGGTCGTGTTCGACGGCCAGCGAGGACAGGTGGGTGAACCGGCGCACCAGTTCGGCATCGCGCTCGTCGGGCTCGTACGGCAGGCCGTGGTACACGGCGAACGTGCCGACCACCTGTTCGCCGCATCGGATCGGACTCGACCAGCAGGCGCGCAGCCCGTGGACGGCGGCCAGTTCGCGGAACGCCTCCCACCGTGGATCGGTGGTGACGTCGATCGCGATCACCGGTTCGCCGAGGTGGACCGCCGTGCCGCACGAACCGGCGAGCGGACCCGGCACGAGTCCGTCGATCGCCGCCGAGTAGGCCTCGGGCAGCGTCGGCGCCGAGCCGTGACGGAGGTGGCCCTCGTCGTCGAGCAGCAGGATCGAACACCGGCTCGCAGGCATCAGCTCCTCGAGGGAGCTCACCACCGAGTCGAGCACGTGCCGCAGCGGTGCTCCCGAGGCCAGCTGCTCCATGACCGCGGTCTGTCGGTCGAGCACCGCGGTCACCTCGTCGCCGCTGAGCACGTTGACGCCGCCGGTCATCCGTCCCACCGGTAGCCGACGGCGCGAACCGTGCGCAGCCGTGTGGGTCGACCAGGGTCGGTCTCGAGCTTGAGCCGCAGCCGGTAGACGTGCTCGGTGACGGTCGCCTCGGTCTGCCATCCGTTGTTGCTCGCCCAGACCGCGGCCAGCAACTCCGCTCGCGTGCAGGCCCGCTGCGGGTGATCGACGAGGTAGGCGAGCAGCTCGAACTCCTTCGCGGCGAGCTCGATCGGGGTGCCGTCGAGCCACACGTTGCGCGACTCCCGGTCGATCTCCACACCCGCGCCGGATGGCTTGAACGGCTGCCGGCCGCTGCCCGACCGCTCGGCGCTGCGGCGGAGCACCGACCGCGCCCGCGCCGCGAGCTCCCCGGGCGAGAACGGCTTCACGAGGTAGTCGTCGGCGCCGAGGTCGAGCCCGACGATCCGGTCGGTCTCGCTGTCGCGGCCCGACAACACGATGATCGGCAGGTGCCAGCGGCCCTCACGCTCCTCGGCGGTTCGCAGTCGGCGCAACACGTCGAGCCCGCCGAGTCCGGGCAACGACAGGTCGAGCACCACGAGCGACAGCGGCGACGGGCTCGATGCGTCGATCGTCTCCATCGCCGCGAGGCCGTTGTCGACCGCGACGACCTCGAAGCCGTCGGCCTCCAGTGCCCACGTGACGGCCGTGCGCACTCCCTCGTCGTCGTCGACCACCAGCACCCGACGCGCCGCGTTCACGTGAAACCCCTCACGCCTGCCGAAGGTAGCCGTTGTTGAAAAGTTGAGATGGCGTTGAGCCACGTCCGAACCTCGATCCGCACACTGACACGCGACCACGTGACGCGAGGGGGCTCTGCGGCGTGGCGCAACGAGACTCGACGAACGAAGGGGAACGTCTCATGAAACTCGCCCTGTACCTGCCCAACTTCCGCGACAAGGTGACCATCCAGGAGCTGGAGGACCTGACCGCACTCGCGGAGGACCTCGACTTCGACTCGGTGTGGACGCTCGACCGCATCGTCGTGCCGGAGGCGTCCGACCGAGGGGAGCTGCAGTACCCGTTCGGGATGATGGAGCAGTTCCCGCCGCAGATGCCCGTGTCGGCCCGTGGCGAGTGGCTGCACGGCATGCCGCTCATCCCGTGGCTGGCCGCCAAGACGAAGAAGCTCCGCATCGGCATGAGCATCATCGACACGCCGTACCGCGCCCCGGGCGTGCTCGCCGGCGAGATCGCCACCGTCGACCAGCTCTCGGGTGGCCGCGTGAACGTGGGCATCGGCTCGGGCTGGATGCCCGAGGAGTTCGCCGCCGCCAGCGCCGCACACATCTTCCCGAAGCGCCACAAGCACGTGCGCGAGACCATCGAGATCATGCAGGGCATCTGGACCAACGACCTGTTCGAGTACCACGGCGAGTTCGCCGACTTCGACCGCTGCGGCTTCGGTGCCAAGCCGGTCCAGTCGCCGCATCCGCCCATCTACTTCAGCGGTCTGAAGGACCCGAAGCGCTCGGCGAGCCGCATCGCGAAGTACGGCCTGTCGGGTTGGATCGGCATCCAGGACACGCCCGAGGAGATCACCCGTTGGAAGTCCGAGATCCAGCGCGAACTCGGCGAGCTCGGCAGCGACCGGTCGCTCGACGACGGCTTCGACATGTGCAGCATGATCTGGTTCGTCATCACCGACGAGGAGACCGACCAGACGCCGAACGGCAAGCTGAGCAACCTGCTCGTCGGCACCGCCGGCCAGATCACCGACAACCTCAAGCGCTACCGCGAGGCCGGGATGACGATGCCGCTGTTGTGGCCGCCGTTCACCGACGTGCCCGTGTCGAAGACGCTCGACGACCTCAAGCGTCTCAAGGAGGAGATCCTGCCGCAGGTCGAGGCGATGTGACGGCGAACTCGCCGCGGCCGGAACGACCGGCCGCGGCGAGCGCCCCTGGCGGCCGCATTGCGAGGGCGTGCCTGCGGTGCGACAACATGGCGGCGATCGTCGGACACGACGTCGAGACG
>JBILUM010000294.1:0-4501 GCA_044370995.1 Ilumatobacteraceae bacterium
GCCGAGCCCCAGGGTGAGCGACCCCTTCACGTCGAACCGCACCCCCTCGAGCCGGTCGGTGCCCGGGAGGAGCCACAGCGCGACGACCGCTCCGACGAAGCACAACGGCGCCTGGACCGCGAAGATGGCGCGCCAGCCGATGGCTTCCACGAGCGGGCCGCCGGCCACCACGCCGAGCACCGGCGCGCCGGCCGTCACGAAACTCCAGGAGCCGAGCGGCTTCACCCGCACCTCGGCCTCGAACAGTCGGTTGATGTACGCCATCGCGGACGGGCCGCACGCCGAGCCGGCCGACGCCGACAGGATGCGGAACGTGATCATCGACGCCGCGCTCCAGGCCACCGCGGTGAGCGCGGCGAAGATCCCGGCGACGAGCAGGCCGGTGACGAACACCCGCTTGTGCCCCCACAGGTCACCGGCCTTGCCGAAGGCCGGGCCCACGACGCCGAAGGCGAGCATCGGGCCGGTGATCGCCCAGTTGAGCACGCTGACCGACGTGCCGAGGTCGTCGGCGATGCGCTGCAGCGAGACGACGAGGATCGTGACGGTGAAGCTCACCGTGAACAACCCGCCGAGCACCACCCACAGCACCGCCCAGCGAGGGTCGATCCCGATCCTCGCCCGGAGTCGGCGGCGCAGCAGGATCGGCCACGGCACCACGCCCAGTTCGTCGACGCCCGCCGAGTCGAACGCGAGCGTCCGATCGGCGCGTGGATGAACGTTCTCCCGATGGTGCTCGCGATGGTGCTCGCGACCGGGGCCTGGTCGCGGTTCCTCGGAGCGCCCGGTGTCGGGCGGCGCTGACCAGCCGGTCGACACCGGCTCGGGCTGGTGCTGTCGGGGTTCGGGGGGAACTCCCACGATCAGCGGGACGTCGTCATCGGGCCGGGCTGGTCCCGGCCGAAGGTGTCATCGGTGCCGACCGATGTCAGGTCGGGCGGGCCAGCGGGGCGAGCGCGTCGGTGAGCTCCGCCACGCTCCAGCGGTCGTCGCGGTCGACACCCTGGCCACGGGCCCAGCTCTCGATCATGGTGACGTTGCCGCCCTGCACGAGGAACGTCTCGCCGGTGAAGGCGCACCCCTCGCTCGCCAGGTACGCCACGAGCGGGGAGATGTTCGCCGGGTCCCACTGGTCGAACGAGTCGCCCTTGGGGGTCATGATGTCCTCGAGGCCGGGGGTCGCGAGTGTGAGCCGCGTGCGAGCACCGGGGGCGATGGTGTTGCTCTTGACGTCGTAGCGGAGGAGCTCCTTGGCGACGATCTGGCTGAAGGTGGCGATGCCCGTCTTGGCCGCGCCGTAGTTGCTCTGGCCCGGGTTGGCGAACAGACCCGAGGTCGACGACGTGTGCACCAGGTTGCGCGGCTTGCGGACCCCGGCCTTGCACTGCTCGCGCCAGTAGGCCGCTGCCCAACGGGTGGGGGCGAAGTGGCCCTTGAGGTGGACCGCGATCACCGCGTCCCACTCCTCCTCTGTCATGTTGACGAGCACGCGGTCGCGCAGGATGCCGGCGTTGTTCACGACGATGTCGAGGTCGCCGAAGTGTTCGACCGCGCTGTTGATCATCCGCTGGGCACCCTCCCAGTCGGCGACGTTCTCGCCGTCGACGATCGCCTCGCCGCCCATCGCCTCGATCTCCTCCACCACCTGCTGGGCGGGTGAGATGTCGGCGCCCGTGCCGTCGTTGGTGGCACCGAGGTCGTTGACCACGACCTTGGCTCCCTCGGCGGCGAACAGCAGCGCGTGCTCGCGGCCGATGCCGCGTCCAGCACCGGTGATGATCGCCACACGGCCGTCGAGTGCACCCATGTCCGGAACCCCTGTCTGCAGTGAAGATGTCGCGTTGGAGCGATGGTGACCACCCGAGGTCGGCGATCGCGACAGCGTCCGGCCGGGCTCGTTCGCACGCTAGCGAGAACGTCGCGCCCGGCGCGATTCCGGCGCCGGACCTGTCGGCCGTTCCCCTCGATCGGGCGGGATCAGGCGCTCGGGCGGATCAGGCGCTCGGGCGGATCAGGCGCTCGGCACCTCTGCCACGACCGGCACCTCGAAGGTGAGGTCGATGGCCGTGCCCCGCGGGAAGGTCGCTCCGCTCCCGATCGACACGCCGCCCACCTCGGCCAACACGTTGACGCCGGCGGGATCACCCGACACCTGTCCGATGACGAGCCCCGCCGCGGCGAGGGCATCGGTCGCCTGCTGGACGGTCAGACCGGCCAGCGGTGGGACGGGCACCAGGTCGGGCCCCTTCGACACGACGATCGTGACGGTGCCACCCGGCGGCAGCTCGGTGCCCGCCACGGGATCCTGCGCGATCACGGATCCCGGCGCGATGTCGTTGCTGAACTCCTCGGGGCCGACGACGACCAGCAGGTCGAGCGCCTCGATCGCCACGGTGGCGTCCGCAACGGGGAGCGCGGTGAGCTCGGGGACCACGCGAGGCGCCGGGCCGGCCGACACCACGGCGACGATCGACGTGCCCGGCAGCACGGTGTCGCCCGCCCGGAGGGCCGGCTGGTCGGGCACCGACCACGAGATCACCTCGTCGATGGGGACGTCGTCGCTGAAGGCCCGTTCGCCGACCTCGAGCACGAGGCCGAGTTCGAGCAGGTCGGCCGTCGCCCGATCGACGCTGAGCCCGACGATCTCCGGGAGGACGCGCGGCGCCGGTCCGGTGCTCACCACCAGGCCGAGATCGTCGCCCTCCCGGAGCACGGTGCCTGCGACCGGATCGGTGCCGATGACGACCCCGACCGGGACGACGTCGTCGGCGGCCTCGGTGATGACGACGTTCCAGCCGAACTCGCTCACCATGTTGAGCGCCTCACCGACCTCGAGTTGGGTGAGGTCGGGCACCTCGTGCGACTCCGTTCGCATCGTCCACCAGGCGACGGCGCCACCCGCGGCCAGCGCGAGCAGCAAGACGGCGAGCACCACGACGAGCGTGCGTCGCGATCGTGGATCGCGTACGAGCGAGGGGTGATCGGCGGGAGCGGGCGGGGGCGGCACCTCGCCGACGACGGCTGCTGCGACCGTCGGCGCCTCAGGCGCGTCCGGCACCTCCGTCGTGGCGGGCGCGGCTGTGCTGGACGCGGCCGGCACCGGCGCGACGCCGGCGGCCACCCCACCGCCGGCGATGATCGGCATCGCGCGGGTCGGGCAGCCACGGCTTCACAGGGACGTCCGGATGGAGCGCCGCCGACCGGCTGGTCGACGGGTCGACGCCCGGCTCGTCCGACGGTGCGGGCTCGACGTTCCCATCGGGCGCCTGCTTCGACGACGCCGCGTTCGCGCCGGCGGGCACGGGAGCACCGGCGTCGGGCACGTCCGGCGCGTCCGAGCCGGCAGCAGCGTCGGCACCGACCGGAATGACCGGAATGACCGGGACGTCCGGGACGTCCGGCTCGACGGCGGTCGGCTCGGCGGGCCGACGGATCATGCCCGACGGCGAGGTCGGGTCACCGGGGGCAGCGGCGAACAGGCCGCCCGCCACGAGTGCCAGCGGCGCCGGACGGGGCAGCTTCTCGGCGGCCTGGTGCAGGGCCCGGCCGAACTCGGAGGCCGACGAGCGGTCGTCCTGATCGGGTCGGCCGGCGCGTTCGAGCACCGCGGCGAGGGGGCCGAGATCGGCCGACACGGGCAGCAGCTTGTCGACCCGGTTCGACAGCGTGGCGACCGACGAGTCGCCCACGAAGGGGAGATGCCCGGTGACCGCCTCGAGCAGGCAGAGACAGAGTGCGTACACGTCGCTCTTGGTGGTGGGCTCGAGGCCCTGTGCCTGCTCGGGCGACGCGAACTTCGCCTGCTCGATGTCGACCCCCGTGGGCTCGACCCACCAGGCATCGCTGACGAGGGCGGCGAGACCGACGTCGGCCAGGCGGAGCCGGCCGTCGGCGCCGAACACGAGGTTCGCCGGGCGGATGTCACCGTGCACGAATCCTGCTCGGTGCGCCACGTCGAGGCCGCGGCAGGCGTCGAGGCCGATCATGACCACCTGTGAGGGGCTGAGCTGCCGCCCCCGGTCGCGCAGGTCGCGCAGGCTGCCACCGGTGAGGTTCTCGCACACGACGAAGTGAACGGGGCGACCGCCCCACGTCGACGTGCCGATGTCGATGATCTCGGTGAGGTTGGGGTGCAGCGTGCGGGCGACCTCGCCCATCACGTCGGCGAACCGTTCGGCGAAGCCGTCGGCCGCGCAGATGTCGGGGTGGACGATCTTGACCGCGACGGACCGCTGGGTGACCGTGTCGACGGCTTCGAACAACGCGACGTCGGTGGCGGTGCCGCGGCGGGCGAGCAACTGATACCGACCGGCGAACATGCGCCCGCCGCTCGACCGCTCGATCGGACCGGTGCCGTCGGTGGTCGGCGCCGAGGAGCCGGACGGAACGGACGACGCGGACGGCCCGTCGGCGGTCCCCGTTGGCCGGTCGCCGTCGGGAAGCTCGCTGGGAGACCCCTCATGCTCGCTCATCGGAACCGCGACGCTAGCGGCTACGGTCC
>JBILUM010000128.1:0-6587 GCA_044370995.1 Ilumatobacteraceae bacterium
CGAGACGGCCATGCGTTCACGCTCGCGTACAGCGCGGGCGAGGACGTGGTGGCGGTCGCCGAGGAGGCGTACCGCCGGTTCAGCACCGAGAACGCCCTGAACACCGACGCGTTCCCGAGCCTGCGCACGTTGCAGGCCGACGTCGTCGGCATCGTCGGCGACTGGCTGCAGGCGGGGCCCGACGGCGCCGGCTTCATGACCTCGGGTGGCACGGAGAGCCTGCTGATGGCGGTGAAGGCCGCCCGCGAGCGCGGCCGCAAGGAACGAGGCATCACCACCCCGAACGTGGTGCTGCCCACCAGCGCACACGCCGCGTTCGAGAAGGGCTGCTACTACTTCGGCCTCGAGAGCCGGCGCGTCCCGGTGGGCGACGACTGGAAGGCCGACGTCGACGCGATGGCCGATGCGGTCGACGACCACACCGTGCTGGTCGTCGGTTCGGCGCCGCAGTACCCGCAGGGCGTGATCGACCCGATCCCCGGGATCGCCGCGATCGCCGCCGAACGTGACATCAACTGCCATGTCGACGCCTGCATGGGTGGGGTGACGCTCACCTATCTGCGTCGCCTGGGTCACGACATCCCGCCGTGGAACTTCGAGGTCCCCGGTGTCACGAGCATCTCGGTCGACCTGCACAAGTACGGCTACACCGCCAAGGGTGCGTCGGTGATCATGCACCGATCGAAGCAGTTGCGCTCCTACCAGACCTTCCTCACCGACAACTGGCTCGGGGGCTTCTACGGATCGTCCGGTGTGCTCGGCACGAAGAGCGGTGGTCCGATGGGTGCCGCCTGGGCGGTGCTCCACCACCTCGGTGACGACGGCTACCTCCGGGTCACCGCCGCAGCGAGGACGGCCTGCGAGCAGCTGGCCGCGGCCATCGAAGCCACGCCCGAGCTGGTGCTGCGCGCTCGGCCGGAGGCCACGCTGCTCGCGGTCGGTGCTGCCGATCCGAGTTCGCTCGACGTGTTCGCGGTGGCCGACGCGCTCTGGCGCCGTGGCTGGTACGTCGATCGTCAGGGCCCGCCGCCGTCGCTGCACTTCACCGTGAACGCCGTTCACGACGGCAAGATCGCCGCGTTCGTGGCCGACATGCATGCGGCCATCGCCGAGGTGAGGGCCGCGGCGTCGTCTGGCGAGCAGGGCGCGTACGGCACGGTCGAGTGACCGGTCAGCCCGTCTCGTAGAGCACGCAGAACAGCGAGTTCACCGCGCCGTCGACCGCGATGCGCTGGTTCCAGCCCGTCCGGGCCTCGACCCACGCGTCGTGGTCGACGCCGTGCAGCGCCGCCATCGGTGCGAGCATCGACAGGTCGTGGTTCATCGTCGCGATGGAGCGCACGATGCGCGCGTAGAGCTCGAGGCTCACGCCGGCGATCGGCCGCAGCGACGGCATGACGTCGGTGTCGAGTCCGTCGGTTCCGTGGGTTCCGTCGGTTCCAAGGTGTCCGGTGAGTTCGAGTTCGTCGTTCATGATCCCCGGCTCCTCCGATGCCTCGAGCGATCGGAACGTCGGGAGTTGTTCGGAGTCGAGACGGTGATCGGATGCTGTGTCACGATGGCGTTCATGCCGCACTTCCAGCCTCACCCTGCCCCGCTCCGCTTCGGCATCTTCATGCCGCCGATGCACAAGACCGGGGTGAACCCGACCCTCGCGCTGCACCGCGATCTGCAACTGATCGAACACCTCGATCGGCTCGGCTACGCCGAAGCCTGGATCGGTGAGCACCACTCGGCGGGGTCCGAGCTGATCGCGAGCCCGGAGGTCTTCATCGCCGCGGCGGCGGAACGCACGAAGCACATCAAGCTCGGCACGGGGGTCAACTCACTCCCCTACCACCACCCGTTCATCCTGGCCGACCGCATCGTGATGCTCGACCACCTCACCCGCGGACGGATGATGTTCGGCGCCGGGCCCGGTCAGCTCACGAGCGACGCGGCGATGCTCGGCATCGACCCGATGGACCAGCGCCCGCGCATGGAGCAGGCCTTCGACGTGATGATGCGCTTGTTCGCCGGCGAGACCGTCACCGAGCGCACGGACTGGTTCACCTGCGACGAGGCGGTGCTCCAGGTTCGCCCGTACAGCAACTTCGACGTCGCGGTCGCGTCGTCGATGTCGCCGTCCGGTTCGAAGCTCGCCGGCCGCTATGGCACGGGCATGTTGTCGATCGCAGCCACCGAGCCCGCCGGGTTCCAGGTGCTCGACTACAACTACCAGGTCTGGCAGGAGGAGGCCGCTCGTCACGGTCACCAGGCGCCTCGCGAGCAGTGGCGGCTCATGGGGCCGATGCACATCGCCGAGACGGTCGAGCAGGCGAAGAAGAACTGCGAATACGGCCTGCGGTGGGTGTTCCAGTACCTCAGCCACATCATCCCGACGGGCGACCCGAGCGCTCCCCCGCCGCCCAGCGACTACAGCGACTTCATCGACTTCGCCAACGAGAGCGGCCGCATGGTGATCGGCACACCTGAGATGGCTGTCGAGCAACTGCAGCGCCTGGCCGACAAGACCGGTGGCTTCGGTGCGTACCTGTTCCTCGGCGCCGACCTGGCCGACTTCCCCGCCACGCTGCGCAGCTACGAGCTCTTCGCCGACCAGGTGATGCCGCACTTCACCGGTCAGCTCGACCCGGTGCAGGCGAGCTACGACCGCGTGGTCGGCGCCGGCAGCCGGTGGGTCGATGCCACGTTGAACGCGCAGCTCACCGCGATCGCCAACTACGAAGAGGAACGCGCCGCGCGCTGACGTCCGGTGTCGTCCGTTGACGACCGGGGCAGCTGATCGGGGCGCCTGACCGGGCGATCTGCCCCGGGGCGGGTCAGCTCTCCAAGCGCGGCGGGCCGGCGTACGCGCTGCGCCCGTCGGCCTCGGTTTGCAGCAGTTGGGTCGCCGCCAACACGTGTGGCAGCAACTCGGCCTCGTGGCCGTCAGTGACGTACGCGAGCAGGTCGCTGCGCATGCGCGGATCCCAATAGTTGCGCAGGTGGTTGCGCACGCCCTCGATGCGACGCTGCTCCGGGTACGGCGCGAAGAAGTCGCCGATCTGGTTGGCCATCTCGACCAGCCGAGCCGGATCGATGACCGTCATGACGTGACCTTGGTGACTTCGACGGCGGTCACCTTGTACTCGGGACAGTTGGTGGCCCAGTCGTTGAGGTCGCTCGTGACGGCGTTCACCATCGTGTGGGCGAAGTGGAACGTCGTGTACACGACGCCGGGGTGCACGCGTCCGCTCACCGTGATGCCGAGCTCGGTCTCGCCGTAACGACTCACCACTCGCACCCGGTCGCCGTCGCGCAGCCCGCGCTGTGCTGCGTCGTCGGCGGAGATGTCGAGCACGTCCTCGTCGTACCAGGCGTTGTTGGCGGTGCGCCGGGTCTGGGTGCCGGCGTTGTACTGGCTGAGGATCCGGCCGGTGGTGAGCAGCAGGGGGAAGCGGTCGTCGACGCGCTCCTTGGTGGGTACGTACTCGGTGAGCATGAACGAGCCCTTGCCGCGTGGGAACGTGACGGTGTGCAGCACCTCGGTGCCCTCCGGCGCCGCCGTGTTGCACGGCCACTGCACCGAACCGACCCGCTCGATCAGGTCGAAGCTCATCCCCGAGTACGCCGGCGACGTGCGGGCGATCTCGTCGAGCACTTCGGACGGATGGTCGTACTTCAGCTCGTAGCCCATCGCGTTGATCATCCCGACGGTGATCTCCCAGTCCTCGAGCCCGGCGACGGGTTCGACGACCTTGCGCACCATGCTCACCCGCCGCTCGGCGTTGGTGAACGTCCCGTTCTTCTCGAGCGACGAGCTGCCGGGCA
This sequence comes from Ilumatobacteraceae bacterium, assembly GCA_044370995.1. Taxonomy (GTDB): domain Bacteria; phylum Actinomycetota; class Acidimicrobiia; order Acidimicrobiales; family Ilumatobacteraceae; genus VFMC01. The sequence continues at coordinate 3,814 of JBILUM010000128.1, forward strand.
GCAGCACATGGGCGAACTTGGTGGTCTCGGTCTCGTACAGGTCCTGCACGATCACGCACTCCATGTTGCGCAATGCGGCCTCGACGTGATGGCGGTTCGGGTCGCTCTGCACCGGGTCTTCGCCCTGGATGTAGATCCCCTTGAACGATCCGGCGACGGCGGCGTCGAACATGTTCGGCAACCGGAGGCCGGGCTCGCCGTCGAGTTCGATCTTCCACTCGTTCTCGAACACCGCTCGCGTGGCGGCGTCGGTGACGAAACGGTACCCCGTGAACATGTGCGGCCAACTGCCGAGGCACGACCCGCCCTGCACGTTGCCCTGCCCGCGCAACGGGTTGACACCGACGCCCTCGCGGCCGATCATGCCGCACGCCATCGCCAGGTTGCCCAGGCACATCACGCCGGTGGATCCCTGTGAGTGCTCGGTGACGCCGAGGCCGTAGTAGATGGTGCTGTTCGGCCCAGCGGCGTAGCGGCGGGCGAGGTCGCGGATGTCGTCGGGGTCGAGTCCGGCCTCGGGGCCGACCACGTCGGGTGAGTAGCGGGGGTCGCCCACCTGGCTCATCCACAGTTCGAAGTCGTCCCAGTCACAGCGAGCGCGGACGAATGCCTCGTCGTACAACCGCTCGGTCACCACGACGTGGGCGACCGAGTCGAGCACGAGCACGTTGGTGCCCGGGCGCAGCGCGAGGTGGACCGATGCCTGGCAGTGCGGGCTGTCGACGGTCTCGGTGCGCCGGGGGTCGATCACCAGCAGCTTCGCCCCGCGTCGGACCGAGCGCTTCATCATCGAGCCGAACACCGGGTGTCCCTCGGTCGGGTTCGCCCCGACGACGAGGATCACGTCGCTCTGCAGGATCGAGTCGAAGTGCTGGCTCGCCGCACCGGCGCCGAGGGTGGCCGAGAGACCGAACTGGGTCGGCGAGTGGCAGATCCGCGAGCAGTTGTCGATGTTGTTGTTCCGCAGGCCGACGCGTGCGAACTTCTGCATCAGGTAGATCTCTTCGTTCGTGCACCGCGAGCTCGACACGGCGCCGACCGACCCGGACCCGTGGGTCTGCTGGATCCGCCGGAGCTCCCCCGCCGCGTAGGCGAACGCCTCGTCCCAGCTGACCTCGCGCCACGGATCGTCGATCGAGGCGCGGATCATCGGTGAGCGCACACGGTCGGGGTGGCGGTAGTAGTCGAACGCGAAGCGACCCTTCACGCAGCTGTGTCCGTGGTTGGCCTTGCCCTCCTTCCACGGCGTCATGCGGACGATCTGGCCGCCGGAGGTCTCGGCTTTGAAACCACAACCGACGCCGCAATAGGCGCAGGTGGTGATCGTCGAGTGCTCAGGCTTGACGGGAATCGGCACGTTCGTACCCTCCTGGGAAGAGGCTCTTCTCGATCAGCGCGTCGCTCGGACACGCTTGGACGCAGGCACCGCAGCTCACGCAGTCGGAGTCGAGGAACGACTCGTCCTGTCCGGCGACGACGGTGGAGCCGAACCCGCGACCACCGATGGTGAGTGCGAACGTGCCCTGGATCTCCTCGCACGCACGGACGCACCGGCTGCACACGATGCACTTGGCCTGGTCGAACAGGAAGTACGGGTTCGACAGGTCGAGCACGCCGGACTGGTGGTTCGCTCCCGACCGATACGGATGGTCGTCGGCCAGCCGGTGCACACCGACCTGGTCGAGCGTGTCGTTGAGCTGGCTCCAGCCGCCGTCGATGTCGCCCTCGGGGAAGTCGGAGAGGTAGAGCTCGATCACCCCGCGGCGCAGCTTGGTGAGCATTTCGCTGTTGGTGCGAACCTGCATACCGTCGTCGACGGGTGTCGTGCAGCTGGCCGGGTAGCCGCGGCGGCCCTCGATCTCGACGAGGCAGACACGACAGCTGCCGAATGGTTCGAGGGTGTCGGTCGCGCACAGCTTGGGCACCGTGCATCCGGCGATGCCGGCAGCGAGCAGCACCGAGCTGCCGGCCGCCACGGTGACCGGGACACCATCGACGCTCAGCGTCACCGGCTCGCCGTCACGCGGCGGTGTGCCGAGGTCGACGCCGTCGCGCAGCGCCCGCAGTTCGGACCACATCAGTTGCTCTCTCCCAATGTCTGTTCGGAGTTCCGGTCCGAGTTCCGGTCGGAGTTCCGGTCGCCGAGTCCGAAGTCCTCGGGGAAGTGCTGCAGCGCCGACCGCACCGGGTACGGCGTGAGACCACCGAGGGCGCACAGCGAGCCGTGCTCGAGCACCTCGCACAGGTCTTCGAGTTGGGCGACGTTCGCGCTGCGCCGCTCGCCGATCACGATCTTGTCGATCAGCTCGACGCCACGGGTGCTGCCGATGCGGCACGGGGTGCACTTGCCGCAACTCTCCGCGGCGCAGAACTCCATCGCGAACCGGGCCTGGGCCGCCATGTCGACGGTGTCGTCGAAGACGACCACGCCTCCGTGACCGAGCAGCCCGCCAGCGGCGCTGATGGCCTCGTAGTCGAGCACGGTGTCGAGTTGACCGTCGTGGAAGTACGCGCCGAGGGGGCCTCCGATCTGCACGGCTCGGGCTGGGCGGCCGCTCGCAGTACCGCCGCCGAAGCCGTCGATCAGTTCGCGCACGGTGATGCCGAAGGGAACCTCGACGAGCCCGCCGCGGCGGATGTTGCCGGCCAGCTGTACCGGCAGCGTGCCGGACGAACGACCCACGCCGTGGGCGCTGTAGGCCGCACCGCCGTTCGCGAGGATCCACGGCACCGAGGCCAGCGTGACGATGTTGTTCACCACGGTCGGCTTGCCG
>JBILUM010000130.1:0-6567 GCA_044370995.1 Ilumatobacteraceae bacterium
TCGCCGACATGATCTCGATGCCCGCGCCCGAGAGATAGGCGTGCAGGTTGCCCGGCCCGAGGAAGATCGCCTCGCCGGGCGACAGCTGCACCCGGTGCAGCAGGAGCGTGACCGCGACGCTGGGGTCGCCCGGGTACCGATCGGCCAGTTGCGAGACGAGGCGGGCCTCCGACAGCACGTGGGCTCGACAGGCATCGACGATCGGCGACAGCTCGATCTCCTGCCGGTACAGGGCCCGGACCATGGCGGGAAGGCCCTCGCGGCGCAGCCGCGAGGCGAGCGTGGCGAGGCCGAGATCGTCGAGGAGCAGCGCCGAATCGACGATCGGACGGAACCCGCAGAGCGCGTCGAACGACGTGAGCGCACAGATGAGCTCCGGCTTCGGGTGCCGGTCTCGGTAGATGCGGTTCGGTGCGCCGCGTTCGATGCCGGCCGCCTCTTCGCGGGCGAAGCCTGCCTCGGCCTGCGCCCGACTCGGGTGGGTCTGCAGCGACAGCGCCTCACCGGCCGCGAGCACCTTCAGCAGATAGGGCAGCTCGCCGGTGACGTTGCGGAGACTGTCGCCACCGGCGACCGTGGCCGGGGCGCCGGGATGCGTACCGAGCCACAGCTCGGCCCACGGCGTGCCGTCGTTCGCGACGTCGAGCAAGGACGGGATGAACGACGGATCACCCCATGCGTAGTGCTGGATGACGCCGGTCACGAAATGCACAGGAATCATTCTGGCCCGTGGGGAGTCAGAACAGGCGCAGTTCGTCGGGCCGCATGCCGCGCAGTTCGTCGTAGTCGACCTCGACCACGCGGAACCCGCGTGCCTCGGCCAACACCCGCGCCTGGGGCTTCACGACCTGGGCGACGAAGACACCGCGCACCGCACCGAGCGACGAGTCGAGGTGGAGGCGTTCGATGTAGCGGCCGAGCTGTTCGACGCCGTCGATGTCGCCACGACGCTTCACCTCGATCGCGACGACCTGGCCCGCGTCGTCGCGGCACACCAGGTCGATCGGTCCGATCGCGGTGGGGTACTCGCGACGCACCAGGGTGAGCCCGTCCTCGATCGCATGTGGCGACGCGGCGAGGAGCTCTTGCAAGTGCGCCTCGACACCGTCCTTCTGCAGGCCCGGGTCGTCGCCGAACTCGTGGGCATCATCGCTGATCACCTCGTGGAGGTTGATCGTCAGGGTCTCACCCTTCGGGTTGGTGACCGTCCAGTGCTCGCCGTGGTCGACGAGCGTGTTCGGGGCGTTCATCCAGTTGAGCGGCTTGTAGGCGCCGCCGTCGGCGTGGATGGCGACGCATCCGTCGTTCTTCACCATGATGAGGCGGACGGCTTCGGGGAGGTGTGCGGTGAGTCGACCGGCGTAGTCGACGGAGCACTTGGCGATGACCAGACGCATGACCCGGTCACGATAACCGGGTCGCGTCGGCGCCGGAGGTCCCGCTCCGACGGGGGAGCGGATGCGAAGCTGGGAACCGGTCGTGCGGGCGATCTGGGAGGGTGCACACACATGACATGGCGGTCCGGCAGGCGAACAGGGCGGGCAGCACGGGCACGGCGGCTGATGGCGTGGTGCGCGGCGCTCGTCGCGAGTTCGGTGATGGTGCCGACGGCTGCGGCACAGCCGACACCCGGTGCGCTGCCGCCGGTGCTGAGCCTGCGGGTCGACGTGATCGACCTCCCCGGTGTGCCGCTCGATGCGATCGGCCTCGCGTTGAACGTCACGGTGACGAATCCCGTGGCGGCCGGGTTTCTCACGGTCTTCCCGTGCAGCTCCGGTCGTCCGGTGGCGAGCAACGTCAACTACGTCGCCGGTCAGACGGTGCCGAACTTCGTCGTGTCCGGCATCGACGAGTTCGGTGGCGTGTGCATCGAGACCATGGCGACCACCGACGTGATCGTCGACCTCGCCGGGTACGTGCCGTTCGGATCGCCGTTGACGATGTTGCCGGCGCCGGTGCGCTTCGCCGACACGCGGGTGCCCGGCGATCGGGCAGGGATCCGGCTGCGAGCCGGGGAGACACGCGCCGTACAGATCGCCGGCTCCCCCGGCGTGCCGGCCGACGCGTCGGCGGTGGTGTTCAACGCGACCGCGGTCGCTCCCGACCGCGACGGGTTCCTCACCGTCTTCCCGTGCGGTCGGGCGACGCCCGCGACCTCCACGCTCAACTTCACCCGCGGCGCGGTCGTGCCGAACCTGGTGACGACGGCGGTCGGCGTCGGGGGAGCGGTCTGCTTCTACGCGATCGCCGACGTCGACCTGGTCGCCGACGTCGCCGCGTACGTGCCTGCAGGCGCGACCGGCGTCACGCTGCTCGCCGCGCCCGAACGCATCTTCGACACCCGGTCGGGCCTGGGTGGCCCGGCCGCAACGCTGGGGGCCGAGCCCCGGCCGGTGCAGGTCGTGGGCCGGGCCGGCGTGCCGCCTGGCGCCACTGCGGCGATCGTGAACCTCACGGCGACCGAGGGGACCGGCGCGGGGTTCGTGGCGGCGTTCCCGTGCGGCTCGACGCCGCTGGTGTCGAGCCTGAACTTCGCCGCCGGGCAGAACATCGCCAATGCGGCGATCGTGAAACTCGCCCCCGACGGCACGATGTGCCTCCGCTCGAACGCCGCGGTGCAGGCGGTCGTCGACATCGCGGGGTACCTCACGTCGGCGACGGCGATCGTGCCGGTCGACCCGGTGCGCGTGGCCGACACCCGCGAGGACGCCGCGCCGGTGTGCAATCTGGGCATCGTGCAGGTCGGCTCGGGCTGGCAGTGGATCGATCTCGCGAACGGCGCCGTGGGGCCGGTGCTCGACTCGCCGGCCGTTCAGTCGAATACGTCGTTCATCGACATCTCACCCGACTGCACCACCGCAGTGCTGGTCGCGAACCGCGTGCGATACGTGATCGACCGCTCCGGCCGCACCCTGTCGGCCACCCCGATGCCCTCCGGCGTTGCCGACCGGTTCATGTTCCTCAGCGACGAAGGACCGCTGGCAGCAGCGTTCGGACGGACGCCGAGTGTTCCCATGTCGCTCGTCGATGTCGTCACCGACCAGGTGCTGCTCGACTTCGACGCGCTCGACCCGCAACTGGGGTGGGACTTCGCCGGCGCCGCCCGGGACCAGTCGGTGTTCATGTTCTTCACCCGGCTGTCCGACAGTACGAAGGAGTTCCACGTCCTCGACTTCAACGGGTTCGAGGTCGCGACCTTCCGTCTCCCCGCAGGGGCCGACTTCTTCAGCGTGTCGCCGAGCGGGGTGTACATGTCGTACGGCCTGCGGGTGATGACGCCCCGAGGCGAGACGACCCCGGAGATGCACGTGATCACCGTGGCCGGCGACCCGGTCGAGGTGCGGCCGACCACGATCGGCAACGAGGCGCACGCATCGAGCGTGACCTGGCTGTCGGACGGACGCGGCATGTCGTGCTCGAGCATCCTGCCCGGGTACACGAGCGCCGTCACCACCGCCTACGACCTGTTCGCCCCCGCACGCCGCACCACGATGCCGTGCGTCAGGGCCGCCCGCTGACGGATCGAGCGGGACGGATCGAGCGGGACGACGTCGAGCGGGACGGATCGAGCGGGACGGATCGAGCGGGACGGATCGAGCGGGACAGATCGAGCGGGACGACGTCTAGCGGCCCACCTGGTCGCGCATGCGCTTGCTGATCAGCTCGCGGCGGGCCTGCAGCTCGCGGTAGGTGAGGCTGTCGGTGCCGGCGTCGACCCCGAAGCCCGCCTTCACACCGTCCATGTTCATCTCGATCGAGGTGTGGTCGATGCCGAGCTCGCGGCCCAGGCGTTCGCCGTGGCGTTCGGCGAACATCATCGAGATCTTCGCGATCTCGCCGATCAGGTCGAGGTCGGGTGCGAGCCGGGCCATCGCCCCGTCGAGGAACACCATGTTCTTCACGTAGAGCATGAGCTCCTTGGGCATGCGGGCGCCGTAGCCGAGCAGTGCCTTCACGACCCGCTGCACCTCGTTCACCAGCTCCTCGCCGGTGAGCGTGGTGGGGTCGATCGGTGGTAGGTCGAGGCGCAGGTCCTTGATGACGGCCTCGAGATCGGTGTCGGGCGGCAGGGCACCGAGGTCGCGCATCGCCGCCATCTGGCCGCGCACGTCGTTGGTGGTGGCGGCCAGCATCATCCGCAGGAACGCCAGGCGGCGCTCGCCGCTGAGGCGTCCGACGATGCCGAAGTCGAGCAGCGCGGTACGACCGTCGGCGAGCACGAACAGGTTGCCGCCGTGCAGGTCGCCGTGGAACACGCCGTAGACCATGGCGCCCTCCATCAGTGCCACCATCGCGGTGCGCACCACCTCCTCGGTGTCGATGCCGGCGTCCTGCATGCCGACGACGTCGTCGAAATTGAAGCCCTTCACCCGCTGCATCACCAGCACGCGCCGGGTGACGAGGGTGGGGTGCGGCCGGGGCACGACGTAGCCGTCCTGGCCGAGCTCGCGGAGCATGGTGGCGACGTCGATCATGTTGGCCGCTTCCATCCTGAAGTCGAGCTCCTCGACGATGGTCTCGGCGAACAGTTCGACCAGTGCCGGCGGGTTGGCGAGTGCGGCGATGGGAATGCGGCCGACGAGGTGCGGCGCCAGCCAGGCCATGACGCGCAGGTCCTTGCGCACGAACATCGACACGCTCGGGCGCTGCACCTTCACGACGACCTCCTCGCCCGTGCGCAGCGTCGCCGCGTGCACCTGGGCGATCGAGGCCGCGGCGAGCGGTGTGCGGTCGAACGAGGAGAACAGGTCTTCCAGCCGGCCGCCGAGGTCGCTCTCGACCACCGTGCGGACGACGTCGAACGGCTCGGCGGGCACCTGGTCGCGGCACAACTTGAACTCGGTGACGAGCTCGGCGGGGAACAGGCCCTCGCCGCTCGAGATGATCTGCCCGAGCTTGATGTACGTGGGGCCGAGGTGTTCGGCGGCGAGGCGGAGGCGTCGGGAGATGTCGGTCCGGCTGGCCTCGGGGGTGGCGAAGCGGCCGCGCTTCTTGCGCACCATCCATGGCACCACCGCCGTGCCGAGCTCGCGCACCACGGTGACGACGCGGGCGCCCGGCGGCACCTTCGACGGCTTGGTGAGCACCGGGACCTCGGCGCGCGCTGCGCTCCGCAGACGGTCGGCCAACGGGAGCCAACGGATGCCGTCGCGCTCGAGCACCCACGGGTGCTCCTCGGTGAATGCGCCCCACGCACGGTCGGCGGGTCCTGCCAGGAGTTCCATGGGGACAGGATCGCAGCGATCGTGTTCATTCGGCCACGCGTCGCGTGAATTGTCCGTGTGCGGACCGTGTCAGACCTGACACACCCGGGCCGTCGGGGGATCCTGACTCCGACGCCGTGAGTCACGTGACTACGATGCGCCCACCCGAGTGCCGTGGGGACGGCGCCCGATGAACGTCTGGGGGACGAACCGATGGCTGGTGATCGTTACTACGTGACCGACTCTGATCTGTCGGAGCGCTTCCCGCTCTACACGCGGGCCAACGTCGGGGAGGTGTTCCCCGACCCGGTGACGCCACTCACGAGCGACACGGCGCTGTGGTACGCCGAGCTCGGGTGGCGCGACGCATGGGTGCGCATGGGCGCGTTCGAGGACGGAGAGTTCCCCGACGACCAGTTCTGCCAGCTCGGCGTGCAGGGTGGGTACTGCTACCTGAACGCCTCGCTGATCCGCATCTTCGGCGAGCGGGCGCCCGGTCTGTCGTGGCAGCTGATGGACGAGACGTTCTTCGGTGCCATGCCCGGCATCCCGCCCTACCAGGAGATGGACGGCGATGTCCGCCCCGATCTGAGCGAGAAGATCGGCGCCACGTTCGGCTGGGTGTTCGCCCAGTCCTCGCTGAGCGATCTCACCGAGCTCACCGAGGACCGGGAGGAGACGATCGCCCTGCGCGCCGACCGCCCCGACTACAGCACCTGGACCGAGCTCGATCTCTGGCACCGCTACCTCGACCTCGTGCCACTGCACCGCAAGTACTTCAGTCACCACCTGTTCACCACGTACATGGCCACGGTGCCGGTCGGCGCCATCTCGGCCGTCGCGACCGCCGTGGGTCGCCCCGATCTGATCCTGCCGATCCTGGCCGGTATCGGCGAGGTCGACTCCGCCGCCCCCAGCCAGGCCATGTGGGACATGTCGCGCCTGGCACCCGACTCGGCCGAGTTCGCCGCTGCGTTCGAGCAGTTCATGCTCGACTTCGGCAGCCGCGGCCCGAACGAGTGGGAGTCGCGTTCGCCCACGTGGGAGACCCGGCCCGCCCTCGCCCTGTCGGCGATCGACCGCATGCGCGGTGCACCCGACGCAGCGAACCCGTCGCTGCAGAACGCCGAGCGTGCCCGTCAGCGTGCCGAGGCCTCGGCCGAACTGCTCGCGATGGTGGAGGGCGACCCCGCCACGCACGGCCAGCTCGCCGCTGCGATCGCCTGCTCGGCCGCGTGGCTGCCGGGTCGCGAGCGCACCAAGACCAACAACATTCGCTGCATCCACGAGATGCGGATGCCGATGCGCGAGTTCGGCAGCCGGATGGTGGCCAAGGGTGCCTTCGACGAGATCGAGGACTACG
>JBILUM010000132.1:0-6526 GCA_044370995.1 Ilumatobacteraceae bacterium
CGGTCGACGGGATCAGCGGCATGATCAGGTCGACGGTGATGCCGATCTCGAGCGCGTTCAGGATCGTGCCCACGCCCGGTCGCTGCTGCAGCGGGATCCAGAGGAGCAGCAGCAGGAGACCGACGATCACGATCACGTTGCCGACCGAGATGCCGGTCAGCTCGGCGACGCCCTGGTGGAACACGTCCCACGGTGCTGCGCCGAGATGCGCCTCGATGATCAGGCTGATGCCGGCGCCGAACATCGCGAGGCCGGCGACGCAGCGCGTGAGCCGGATCGCCCAATCGGCCGCCGGCGACGACGGCGCGTAGGGCCGGTACGAGTCGAGCGCGATCTCAGGCACTCGAGCGACGCTACCCGTCGCCTACCCATCCAGCGCCCGTCGCCCGCCCGTCCGTCGCCCGCCCGTCCATCGCCCGCCTGTCCAGCGAGGATCCTGGTGCCACCGGCACCCGGCGGTCGCGTCACACCCCGCACGCAGGATGGCGCGATGCCGATGCCCGCGCTCCTCACCACCTCGTGCGCCTCCTGCCGCCAGCCGGGGGAGGTGATGTGCCGCCAGTGCCGCTTCGCGCTGGCCACGTCACCCGCAGCCATCGTGCCGGGGGGCATCACGGCAGCGTTGTCGTTCGACGGTGCGGTGCGCAGCGCAGTGCTCGCGCTGAAGTTCCGCAACCGGCGCGCCGTCGCCCAGGTGCTCGCCGAGACGCTCGTTCGCCGCCTCGGGCTCGCGAGGCCCGGTGGCGCGCATGTCGACCTGGTCACCTGGGCGCCCACCAGCCGCCGCCGGGCGGTCGACCGCGGCTACGACCAGGCCGAGCTGATCGCGCGGGCCGTCGCTCGCCAGTTGGGGGTTCCGTGTCGCCGGCTCCTGTACCGGGTGCACGGTGCCCCGCAGGTGGGGCGCACCCGTGCCGAACGTCTGCAGGGCCCGGCGTTCCGGGCGCGTTCGGGGGTGCGACTGCGGGTGCTCGTGGTCGACGACGTCGTCACCACGGGCGCCACGCTCGTCGCCGCCGGCGATGCCCTGCGCGCCGCCGGCATCGCCGAGGTGCGGCTCGTGGCGGTGGCCGCAGCGCCGCGGCGAGATGACGCCTGGGTGACCGGCGGGGGTCATGCCAAGGACCGCGCGCAGCCCCCCGGTAGGCTCGAAACCGCATGAAACTGCTCGATCGCATCCTTCGCGCCGGCGAAGGCAAGAAGTTGAAGGCCCTCCAGGGGCTCGTCCCGCACGTCAACGCTCTCGAAACCGGCATCCAGCAGCTGAGCGACGACGCGCTCCGCGCCAAGACCGCGGAGTTCCGCGGGCGGCTCGAGCGCGGTGAGGACCTCGACGACATCCTCGTGGAGGCCTTCGCCGTGATGCGCGAAGCCTCGGTGCGCGTCAGCGGCCAGCGTCACTTCGACGTCCAGATCATGGGTGGAGCAGCGCTCCACTTCGGCTGGGTGGCCGAGATGAAGACCGGTGAGGGCAAGACCCTCGTCAGCACTCTGCCGGCGTACCTCAACGCGCTGGGCGGCAAGGGCGTGCACCTGGTGACGGTGAACGACTACCTCGCCAAGCTCGCCGCCGACAACATGGGCCGCATCCACCGCTGGCTCGGCCTCGACGTCGGCCTCGTGGTGCCCGGCTATCGCACGGCGCCGGCCGAGAAGCGCCAGAGCTACCTCTGCGACATCACCTACGGCACGAACAACGAGTTCGGCTTCGACTACCTCCGCGACAACATGGCCGGCACCGCCGCCGACAAGGTGCAGCGCGGCCACAACTTCGCGATCGTCGACGAGGTCGACTCGATCCTCATCGACGAGGCCCGCACACCGCTCATCATCAGCGGCCGACTGGCCGACGCCGCCAAGCTGTACTACCGCTTCGCCAGCGTGGTCCGTTCGCTCAAGCGCGACGTCGACTACGAGGTCGAAGAGGACAAGCGCGTCGTCGTGCCGCTCGAGGCCGGCATCGAGAAGGTCGAGCAGGCGCTCGGCATCGAGAACCTGTACGACGAGGTGCAGCAGAACCTGGTGCACCAGCTCGCCGTCGCGTTGAAGGCCAAGGAGCTGTACAAGCGCGACAAGGACTACATCGTCGCCAACGGCGAGGTGAAGATCGTCGACGAGTTCACCGGCCGCATCCTCGAGGGTCGCCGCTGGAGCGAAGGCATCCACCAGGCGGTCGAGGCCAAGGAAGGCGTGAAGATCAAGGAGGAGAACCAGACGCTCGCGACGGTGACCCTCCAGAACTACTTCCGCATGTACGACAAGCTCGCCGGCATGACCGGTACGGCCCAGACCGAGGCCGCCGAGCTGATGGGCACCTACAACCTCGCGGTGGTGCCCATCCCCACCAACCGACCGATGGTGCGCATCGACCAGGCCGACCTGATCTACAAGGGCGAGGACGCCAAGTTCGGCTCCGTCGTCGACGACATCGCCGAGAAGTACGAGCGCGGTCAGCCGGTGCTCGTCGGCACGATCAGTGTCGAAAAGAGCGAGCGGCTGTCGCGCATGCTCGACAAGCGCGGCGTGCCCCACGAGGTGCTCAACGCCAAGCAGCACGCGCGTGAAGGCGTCATCGTCGCCCAGGCCGGGCGCAAGCACGCGGTCACGGTCGCCACCAACATGGCCGGTCGAGGCGTCGACATCATGCTCGGCGGCAACCCCGAGGGCCTCGCCCGGCAGGAGATGGCCAAGGAGGGCTTCGAGGCCGAACTGCTCGTCGAGGACTTCGAGCTGCCGACGGTGGTCACCGAGGAGTTCACCGCGGCCCGCACGGCGGCGCTCGCCCGCTATCACCAGCTGCTCGACCAGTTCAAGGCCCAGGTCCAGGCCGAGGGTGACGAGATCCGCTCGCTCGGCGGCCTGTACGTGCTCGGCACCGAGCGGCACGAGAGCCGTCGCATCGACAACCAGCTCCGCGGTCGCTCCGGTCGTCAGGGCGATCCCGGCGAGAGCCGCTTCTACCTGAGCCTCGACGACGAGCTGATGCGTCTGTTCGCCACCGGCGCACTCAGCTGGGTGATGGGCCGCGCCCTGCCCGACGACGAGGCGATCGAGGCCAAGATGGTCACCAAGGCCATCGAGCGGGCCCAGACCACCGTCGAGCAGCGCAACGGCGAGATTCGCAAGAACGTGCTCAAGTACGACGAGGTCATGAACGAGCAGCGCAAGGTGATCTACCAGCGCCGCGACCAGATCCTCGCCGGCGCCGACCTCAAGGTCGCGGCGATGGAGTACCTCGCTGAGGCGATCGACGCCCTGCTCGAGACCCACTGCGCCAGCGTCGCCGACGACGAGTGGGACCTCGACGGTCTCACCAAGGAACTGAAGTCGTTCTGGCCGAGCGACATCACGATCGAGCAGCTCGACAAGGCCGGCTCCACGAACAAGATGTACGACCTGATCATGGCCGACGCGTCGAACTACTACGAGAAACGCGAAGGCGAACTCGGTGCCGTCACGATGCGCGACGTCGAGCGTCAAGTGATGCTGCGCATCATCGACCAGCGCTGGCGCGAACACCTCGACGAGATGGACTACCTGCAAGAGGGCATCAACCTCCGCGCGGTCGGCCAGAAGGACCCCCTCACCGAATGGCAGCGTGAGGGCTACGAGATGTTCGGTTCGATGATGAAGGGCATCGCCCAGGACTTCGTCAAGTACGTCATGCATGTCCAGGTCGTCCGCAAGGAAGCGCCCGCACCGGCGGTGCAGAACGTGCAGCAGACCTCCAGCGACGACGTCCTCGCCAACGGCTTCACCAATGCCGCGAAGGCCGCGATGGCAGCGGGCGACATCGAGCCCGAGGCCGCCGCCGCGGTCGCCGCCGCCGCAGCGCCGGCGCCCACCAAGCAGCAGACCGTCGTCAAGGACGAGTGGTCCAAGACGCCGCGCAACGCCCCGTGCCCGTGCGGCAGTGGCAAGAAGTTCAAGCTGTGCCACGGCGCCGATGCGTGATTTCTCCGACGAGCTGAAGGAGCTCCGGCGTCGGTTGGGCGAGGCCGAGGGCTACCTCAAGGTCGACGCCAACCGGCTGCGGCTGAAAGAACTCGAGATCGAAGTGGCGCGCCCCGATCTCTGGGACGACCAGGAAGCGGCGAAGAAGCTCACCGCCGAGTACTCGAACATCAAGGGCGACATCGACGGGTTCGATTCGCTCACCCAGCAACTCGACGACACCGAACTGTTGCACGAGATGGCTCGCGAGATGGACGACGAGAGCCAAGAGCCCGACATCGCTGCCGGCGCCGAGGCGATCTCGAGCCAGCTCCGCCAGCTCGAACTGCGCAGCCTGTTCACGGGCGATCACGACGAGCTCGACTGCATCGTGCAGATCAATGCGAAAGACGGCGGCGTCGACGCCCAGGACTGGGCCGAGATCCTGCTGCGCATGTACTCGCGCTGGGCCGAACGGCGCGGCTTCGGCTTCGAGGTCGACGAGATCAGTCCGGCCACCGAGGCAGGCATCATGTCCGCCGAGTTCACCCTCACCGGCCGCTACGCATACGGCCTGATGACGAGTGAGCGCGGCACGCACCGCCTCGTGCGGATCAGCCCGTTCGACAACCAGGGCCGCCGCCAGACGAGCTTCGCCGCGGTGCAGGTGTGGCCCGTGATGGACGCCCCCGACGTCGAGCTCAACGAGAGCGACATCGAGATGCAGGTGTTCCGCGCGAGCGGTGCCGGCGGTCAGCACGTGAACAAGACCTCGTCCGCCGTGCGGCTCATCCACAAGCCCACCGGCCTCGTGGCGAGCAGCCAGGAGGAGCGCAGCCAGCTCCAGAACCGTGAGAAGGCGCTCAACCGTCTGAAGGCGATGGTGGCGGCGAAGGCGATCGAGGAACACGAGGCCGAGATGGCCCGCATCGCCGGTCGCCAGGCACAGGTCGGCTGGGGCAGCCAGATCCGCAGCTACGTCGTGCAGCCGTACCAGATGGTCAAGGACCTGCGCACCGAGGTCGAGACCAGCCAGATCGACGGGGTGCTCGACGGCGACCTCGACGAGTTCATGGAGGGCTACCTGAGGTGGCGACGCCGCGAGGCGGAATGAGCCAACTAGGTTCTGCACCCGCATGATCAAGCTCGAGAACGTCACGAAGAGCTACAGCACCGAGGTGACGGCGTTGCAGGACGCCAGCTTCGACGTGGCCAAGGCCGAGTTCGTGTTCCTCGTCGGCCCGTCGGGTTCGGGCAAGAGCACGTTGCTGCGGCTGATGAACCGTCAGGAGAAGCCCGAGAAGGGCGAGGTCTGGGTCGCCGGTCGCAACATCAACGACATGCCCGACGCGAAGGTGCCCCACCTGCGGCGCAACATCGGCAACATCTTCCAGGACTACAAGCTCCTCGCCAACAAGACCGTGTTCGAGAACGTGGCCTTCGCCCTCGAGGTGATCGGGCGGCCGAAGCACGTGATCCGCCAGCAGGTGCCGGCGGTGCTCGATCTCGTCGGCCTGTCGGGCAAGCAGGAGCGCTTCCCCCACCAGCTGAGCGGTGGTGAGCAGCAGCGTGTGTCGATCGCCCGGGCGTTCGTCAACCGACCGCTGATCCTGCTCGCCGACGAGCCGACCGGCAACCTCGACCCCACGACGGGCGAGGGCATCATGCGTCTGCTCGATCGCATCAACAAGACGGGCACCACGGTGGTGATGGCCACGCACGACCAGCGCATCGTGAACATGATGCGCAAGCGGGTCATCCAACTCGACCGCGGCATCATCGTCCGCGACCAGGCCCGAGGTGTGTACGAGTAGATGTTCTCCCGCCTCAGTTACACCTTTCGCGAGATGTGGGCGAGCCTTCGCCGCAACTTCACGCTCACGGCCGCGGCCATCATCACCGCCGCCGTCTCGCTGTTCATCCTCGGGCTCACGCTGCTCGTGCTGCGCGGCTTCGACAACCAGCTGTCGCAGTGGTCGGGTGGCGTCGAGCTCATCGTCTACGTCGAGAACGACGCGACGCCCGAGCAGCTCCAGGTGGTGCGCGACGCGCTCGAGAGCAACCCGGCCGTGATCGACGTCGACCGGTTGGAGTACCTCGACGTCGACGCGTCGCTGGCCGAAGCACGACGCCTGTTCGCGGGTGACCCCGAGACCCTGCAGCTCCTCACGGCGGAGAACATCCCCACCCAGTTCAAGGTGGTGCCGCGACCCGATGCGTCGGCCGAGCTCCTCACCGAGATCGCCTCGTCGTACAAGGAACGACTGCCGAAGGTCATCAGCGTCGCGTTCCCGTCCAAGCAGATCGACGTGCTCAGCACGCTTCGCGGCGTGGTGCAGTTCGTGCTCTACCTGATCACGCTGATCCTGTTGTTCTCGGCGGTGCTGCTCATCTGGAACACGATCCGCACGGCGATGTTCGCGCGTCGCCGTGAGATCGAGGTGATGAAGCTCGTCGGTGCCACCAACTGGTTCATCCGCGTCCCGTTCATGCTCGAAGGGCTCATCCAGGGCCTCGTCGGTGCGATGTTCGCCAGCGCGGGTGTGCTCACGGCCAACTGGTACTGGACCTCCACCGTGCAGTCGTTCCCGCC
>JBILUM010000134.1:0-6487 GCA_044370995.1 Ilumatobacteraceae bacterium
GGCCGGTGAGGTCGCCAGCGCCCTCGCCACCGGCACCCTGCGCGACCGGCTCCAGGGCGGTGCCACCAGCGTCGATGTCGTCGTCGCCGCCGTGGTCGAGGCCAACGCGGCGATCTTCCAGACCGCTCACATCAACGCCGCCCAACGCGGCATGGGCACCACGCTCACCGCGATCGCCGTCCTGCCCGCCGGCAACGGTCGGCCCGACCAGTTCGCGATCGTGAACGTCGGCGACAGCCGCGTGTACCTCGCCCGCTCCGGCGAGCTCACCCGCGCCACCGTCGACCACAGCTACGTGCAGGAGCTCCTCGCCACCGGCCACATCAACGAGGCCGAGGCCCGCGCCCACCCGCGCCGCAACATCGTCACCCGCGCCCTCGGCATCGAGCCCACCGTGCGCGTCGACTCGTGGCTCATGCCGCTCGTGCGCGCCGACCGGTTCGTGCTGTGCAGCGACGGTCTCGTCGACGAGGTCGACGACGAGGAGATCCACCGGATCATCCTCGCCAACGCCCAGCCGCAGGCCTGCGCCGACGCCCTCGTGGCCACCGCCGTCGCCAACGGCGGCCGCGACAACGTCACCGTCATCGTGGTCGACGTCGTCGACGGGCTCGATCCCGATGCGGTCGCCGGTATCCCCGCTGATGCCACCGACGACGACACCGTGCAGCTCACCCGGTCGATGCCCATGGCCGACGCCCACGTGCCCCCCACGCTCGAGAACCCGGTCGTCGAGTCGAGGATCCAGCAGCAGCTCGGTCGGCAGATGACCGTGAAGACGTTCCTGCTCCTGCTCCTCGGCGCCGCGCTGCTGACGATCGTCGTCGTCGTCGGCATCGTCGCGCTCACCGGTGACGACGATCGACCCGGCCCCGCCACGACCGTGCCCCCCGCCACGACGGTCGCGCCGAACACGACCCCGGCGCCCACCACCACAGCGCCACGTCCCACCACGACACCCAGCACCACGATCCGAACCACCACGACGTCTGCGGGGACGACCACGGTCGCTCCATGAGCACGCCGTCACCACTCGCGTCCGCGAGGCGCAGCACCGAGCTCGGACTGGTGGTGATGGCCGGCGCCATCACCGCCGCGGCGTACACGGTTGCATCGCTCGGCAAGAACGCGGAGATCCCGCCGATCATCCTGCCGTTCCTCGGCGTCACCCTCGGGCTGCTCGTGGTGGCCTCGATCGCCACGCGCATCCTCGCCCGCGGCGCCGACCCCACGCTGCTCCCGCTCGCCGCGCTGTTGCACGGCATCGGCTACGTGATGATCACCCGGCTCGACGATCGGCTCGCCGGCCTCCAGACCACCTGGACCTTCATCGCCATCGCGGCCTACGTCACCGTGCTGTTCGTGGTGCAGCGCACCACCGACCTCGCCCACCAGACCTGGACGTTCTTCGCGATCGGTGCCGGCCTCCTGCTGCTCCCCCTCGTGCCAGGGATCGGACGCAGCTTCGGCGGCGCACGCATCTGGGTGAGCATCGGCCCCATCAACTTCCAGCCCGGTGAGTTCGCCAAGATCTGCCTCGCGCTGTTCTTCGCCGGCTACCTCGCCGAGCGGCGCGAGCTCATCGCCGCCAACACCTGGAAGGTCGGCCCGCTCCGCCTGCCCGAGCCGCGCCACCTGCTGCCGATCGCGCTCGCCTGGGCGTTCTCGGTGGTGGTGATGGTGGGCCTGAAGGACCTCGGCGCCTCGCTGCTGTTCTTCGCCCTCTTCGTCGTGATGCTCTGGGTCGCCACCGAGCGCACCAGCTTCCTCGTGATCGGCACGGTCCTGTTCGCCGGCGCCGCCTACGTGGCCTGGCGCACGTTCGGCAACGTGCAGACCCGCGTCGCGATCTGGCTCGATCCATGGCCGCAGTACGAGGGGCGCGGCTACCAGATCGTGCAGGCGATGTTCGCCCTCTCCAACGGCGGCATCGACGGCACCGGGTTGGGTCTCGGCAGCCCGAACAAGATCCCCGAGGTCAAGAACGACTTCATCTTCGCCGCGATCGGCGAGGAGCTCGGACTGATGGGCGCCACCGCAGTGCTGATCGCGTTCATGCTGATCATCGGCGCCGGCCTGCGCATCGCCATGCGCGCCGAGCGCCCGTTCGAGAAGATCCTCGCCACCGGCCTCACCACGATCATCGGCCTGCAGGCGTTCATCATCATCGGCGGCGTCATCCGCGTCGTGCCGCTCACCGGCATCACGTTGCCGTTCGTCAGCTATGGCGGCTCGAGCCTGCTCGCCAACTACATCCTCCTCGCGCTGCTCATGCGCATCAGCGACTCGAGCGCCCGCCGCCTCGGTGAGGTGCCCGACGACCTCACCATCGGCGAGCGCTTCGAGGCGCGCACCGCAGCGCGCCGACAACGGCGTGAGGCGAAGCAGGCCCGGAAGGCCGTTCGTTGAACACCCGCATCCGACGCCTCGCGGTCGGACTCCTCGGCTGCTACCTCGCGCTCTTCGTGCAGCTCAACATCCTGCAGGTCGGCCGCGAGGAGGAGCTGACGAGCGACCCGCGCAACGACCGCCAGACCATCCGCGACTTCAACCGACCCCGCGGGCCGATCATCTCCGCCGACGGCGTCGTGCTCGCGCTCAGCGAGCCCGTCGACGATCCCCGTGCCGAACTCGAGTACCAGCGCGTGTACCCGAAGGGCCCGCTGTTCGGGAACGTCACGGGCTACTACACGTTCGCCTTCGGCAGCACCCAGGTCGAGAAGCAGCACAGCGACGTCCTCGCCGGCACCACCTCGCAGCAGCAGATCAAGGGGCTCTCCGACCTGTTCAG
The DNA here is from genome assembly GCA_044370995.1 of Ilumatobacteraceae bacterium. Lineage (GTDB taxonomy): Bacteria > Actinomycetota > Acidimicrobiia > Acidimicrobiales > Ilumatobacteraceae > VFMC01. The sequence continues at coordinate 2,792 of JBILUM010000134.1, forward strand.
CGGTCAGGACCTCTCCGGCTCGGTGGTGCTCAACATCCGTGCCGACGTGCAGCAGGTGGTCGCCGACGCGCTCGCCGGACGCGAGGGTTCGGTCGTCGTGCTCGAGCCCAGCACCGGCGACGTGATCGCCATGTACAGCTTCCCCACCTACGACCCCAACCAGGTCGTGGTGCCCGACGGGCAGCAGGCCACCGACGTGTTCGACTTCCTCAACGCCTACCCGGGCAAGCCGCTGCTGGCCAACACGTACCAGGAGCGGTACATGCCCGGGTCGGCCTTCAAGGTGATCACCACCGGTATCGCACTCGAGAACGGCGTCACCACGCTCGAGCGCAGCTGGCCGAGCGAGAAGGAATGGGTGCCGCCGCAGACCACCGACCCCATCCAGAACTACGGCGGCACGTCGTGCGGCGGCACGATGGTCGAGGTCTTCTTCCGCAGCTGCAACATCCCCTTCGCCCAGATGGCGGTCGAGCTCGGCCCCGAGCGCATGGTCGCCGGCACCCGGGCGTGGGGCATCGGCGAACGGCTCCCGATCGACATGCCAGGAGCGGTCGCCAGCTCGTTCGGCGAGGTCGAGGACTTCACCGACCAGCTGCCGCTGCTCGCGATCGGCGGCTTCGGTCAGGGCAACGACCTGATGGTGCCGATGCACATGGCGATGGTCGCCGCGACGGTCGCGAACGGCGGGAAGATGATGGCCCCGCAGGTCGTCGACGTCACCCGCTTCCACGACGGCTCGGTGCTGCAGCGCTCCGAGCCCGAGGTGTGGAAGACCCCGATCTCGCCCACCACCGCGGCCACGCTCAACTCGCTCATGGTCGGCGTCGTCAACCAGGGCACAGGTCGCCAGATGCAGCTCGCGGGCGGCATCCAGGCCGCCGCCAAGACCGGCACCGCCCAGTTGAACGCGGCGGGCGAACCGCAGCGGTCGCACGCCTGGATCATCGGCTTCGCGCCGGCGGAGGCGCCCCGCTACGCGATCGCAGTGATGTTGAAGGGCACCAACGACGAGATCAGCGCCGGCACCGGCGGCAAGCTCGCCGGACCGATCGCCAAGCAGATCCTCGACTACCTGTTCGCCACCGAGGCCAGCGCCGCCGCACCGCCGACCGACCCCACGACCGCGGCCTCGACACCGGCCGCAGCACCGTGACCACCCACAGCAATCCCAGCTGGATATCCTCGCGACACCGCATCGGGCGCCCTGCGTGCTCGCTCCCGACGCGACCACGCCAAGTAGGACCCACGTGACCAACAACAACGAGCGCATCGTCCTCAACGACCGCTACGAGATCCAGAACCGCATCGGCCGCGGCGGCATGGCCGACGTGTTCCTCGCGCGCGACGTGCTGCTCGATCGACCGGTCGCGATCAAGGTGCTGTTCCCCGAGTTCGCCACCGATCCGAACTTCGTCGAGCGCTTCCGCCGCGAGGCCCAGTCGGCCGCCAACCTCAACCACCCCAACATCGTCAGCGTCTACGACTGGGGCAAGTACTCGAACACGTACTTCATGGCGATGGAGTACGTCCAGGGCCGCACCCTCGCCGACATCCTGCGCGCCAACGGCCACGTCAGCTCCGTGCAGGCCGCCGAGATCGCGAGCGAGGTCTCGGCTGCGCTGAGCTTCGCCCACCGCAACGGCGTCGTGCACCGCGACATCAAACCCGCCAACATCCTCATCGGCACCGCCGGCGCGGTGAAGGTCGCGGACTTCGGCATCGCCCGCGCCATGAACGCGCCCACCGAGAGCAACCTCACCCAGGTCGGCTCGGTCATGGGCACCGCCACCTACTTCTCGCCCGAGCAGGCCCAGGGCGCGCAGCCCGACCCGCGCAGCGACCTGTACTCGCTCGGCATCGTCCTGTACGAGATGGTGGCCGGCAAGCCGCCGTTCACCGGCGAGAACCCGGTGGGCATCGCGTACAAGCAGGTGCACGACGCGCCCCAACCGCTCAACCAGCTGGTGGCCGACGTACCTCGACCGTTCGAGGCGATCGTCGCCAAGCTGCTCGCGAAGAGCCCCGACATGCGCTACGCCGACGCCGACGCGCTCCGCGACGACCTCCGCCGGTTCCGTGCCGGCGAGCCGGTGCTGGCCCTCGCCGGCATCACGCCCACCGCGCCGCCGCAGGCCAACGTCGCCACCACCACGATGCCGCGCACCACCGCCGTGCCGTCGCAGGCAGTCGGCGCCGCCACCTACGCCTCCGCCGCACAGCAGGCACGCACGACGGCGATCCCGCAGCAGCGCATGCCCGAGGCGCAGCCGCCGGTGCAGTACCAGATCCCCAATCGCAACGGCCTCTACGCCGTCATGGGTTTCATCGCCGTCATCGCGCTCGTCATCGGCGGCGTGCTGCTCTACAACACGCTCACCAACGACGACGCCGACGAGGTGGTCGAGCCCACCACGGTGGCCGTGCCGCAGGTGGTCGGCCTCACCTACGAAGCCGCGGTCGCAGCCCTCACCGAGGTGGGCCTCAGGTTCGAGCCGGTCGCGCTCGCCAACCCCGCCGACGCGGCCACCCCCGAGAACCAGGTGTGGCAGACCGACCCGGTGGCCGACACCGTCGTCGAGCTCGACTCGCCGGTGAGGCTGTTCTTCCAGCCCGTGCTCGAACCGGCACCGGTGCCGAACGTGGTGGGCCAGAACCTCGAGGAGGCCAAGCGCATCCTCAGCGAGGCGCAGTTCGTGCCGGGCGAGGTCACGAGCGAGACCAGCGATCTGCCGAAGGACACCGTCATCCGCACCGTGCCGGCCGCGCTCGAGCTGCTCAAGCCCGGCGGGACCGTGGCGATCGTGCTCTCGGGCGGTCCCGACACCCAGCCCATTCCCGAGGTCACCGGGCTGTCCCAGGACGCGGCCAAGCGGCTGCTCGAGGGCCCGCCGTTCTCCTTCGTCGTGACGATCCAGACCGAGTCCAACGCCGACGTCGCCTCCGGTTCGGTCATCCGCACCGAGCCCGCGTTCGGTGGCGAGCTCGCGCCGGGGTCGCCGATCACGCTGTTCGTGTCGAGCGGCGTCGAGCAGGTGCAGGTGCCGCCGGTGGTCGGCCTCACCGAGGCCCAGGCCAAGAACCAGATCACGTCGAAGGGCCTCACCGCCAACGTCACGTTCGTCAACGTGCCGTCGGGCGACGCGAACGACGGCCGCGTCATCTCGCAGAGCCCCACGGGCGGCAACCTCGTGCCCCCCGGTTCGGCCGTCGGGCTCCAGGTCGGTCGAGCCGTCGCCCCGCCGACGACGTCCACCACCACGACCACCACGACGATCCCGCCGACCACCACGTCGTCGACCACCACCACGACCACCACGATCGTCGGCCCCTGAGCCGACCAACGGTGATGGCCGGTGACGGCCGGTGACGGCCTGACGCGGCCGGCCGTGCGAACCCGTCAGGCGACGGCGGCGGCGTGGAGGAAGTTGCGCAGCAGGTCGTGACCCGAGGCGGTCAGGATGCTCTCCGGGTGGAACTGCACGCCCTCGATGGGCAGCTCGCGGTGGCGCACCCCCATCACGATCCCGTCGGCCGTACGCGCCGTCACCTCGAGGCAGTCGGGCATCGAGCCGGGAGCGATCACGAGGCTGTGGTAGCGGGTGGCCGTGAGCGGGGTCGGCAGCCCGGCGAACACGCCGGCACCCTCGTGCTCGATGTGGGAGGTCTTGCCGTGCATCAGGTGTGGCGCCCGTT
>JBILUM010000135.1:0-6473 GCA_044370995.1 Ilumatobacteraceae bacterium
GACGAGGTCGAGGCCGGTGACCATCTCGGTCACCGGGTGTTCCACCTGCAGCCGGGTGTTCATCTCGAGGAAGAAGAAGCTGCCGTTCCGGTCGAGCAGGAACTCGACGGTGCCGGCGCCCACGTAGCCGACGGCGCGTGCCGCGGCGACCGCGGCGTTGCCCATCCGCTGGCGCAGTTCGGGGTCGACGGCCGGCGACGGGGATTCCTCGACGATCTTCTGATGCCGACGCTGCAGCGTGCAGTCGCGCTCGAACAGCGACACGGTGGTGCCGAGCGTGTCGGCGAAGACCTGGATCTCGACATGCCGACCGCCTTCGACGTAGCGCTCGACGAACACGGTGCCGTCACCGAAGGCCGACAGCGCCTCGCGCTCGGCGGAGGCGATGGCGTCGGCGAGCTCGTCGGCATCGCGCACGACGCGCATGCCGCGCCCGCCACCGCCGGCGGACGCCTTCACGAGTGCGGGCAGACCGATCTCGTCGAGCGACTCGACCGTGTTGTCGGGCAGCACCGGCACGCCGGCGGCACGCATGAGCTGCTTGGCGCCGATCTTCGAACCCATCGCGGCGATGGCCGACGCCGGCGGGCCGATCCACGTGAGCCCGGCTCGGGCCACGGCCTCGGCTGCGTCGGGCCGTTCGGACAGGAATCCGTAGCCGGGGTGAATGGCCTGCGCGCCGGTGCGCTCGGCGGCGGCGATGAGGAGATCGACGCGCAGGTAGGTGTCAGCCGATGCAGTGCCGGGCAGTCGGACGGCGACGTCGGCCTCGCGGACGTACGGGGCATCGGCATCTGCGTCGCTGTGGACGGCGACGGTCTCGATGCCGAGCCGTCGGCAGGTGCGGATGATCCGGCGCGCGATCTCGCCACGGTTGGCGATGAGCACCCGATCGATCGGGGCCCGGTGAGTACTGGCACGGTGGGTGATGGTGCTCATGGGGTCACATCCGGAACACGCCGTAGCCGCGGGTGCCCGCGGGGGCGTCGTTGTCGATGGCGCTGAGGCACATGCCCAGCACCGTGCGGGTGTCTCGCGGGTCGATGATGCCGTCGTCGTAGAGCTTGCCGCTCATGAACATGGCGAGCGACTCGCGTTCGATCTGGTCCTCGACGGTTCGGCGCATCACCTCGTCGGCCTCCTCGTCGAACGGCTTGCCCATCGAGGCGGCCGACTGCCGGGCGACGATCGACAGCACGCCGGCCAGCTGCTGCGGGCCCATCACCGCCGTCTTGGCGTTCGGCCAGGTGAACAGGAACCGAGGGCCGTACGAGCGGCCGCACATGCCGTAGTTGCCGGCGCCGTACGAGGCCGCCATGTTGATCGTGAGGTGCGGCACGCGGCTGTTGGTGACGGCGTTGATCATCTTCGCGCCGTCCTTGATGATGCCGCGGCGCTCGAACTCCTTGCCGACCATGTAGCCGGTGGTGTTCTGCAGGAACACGAGAGGCGTGTCGATCTGGTTGGCGAGCTGGATGAACTGCGCCGCCTTCTCACTCTCCTCGTTGAACAGCACGCCGCGGTGGTTGGCGAGGATGCCGATCGGGTAGCCGTGCAGCTCGGCGAAACCCGTGACGAGCGAGGTGCCGTAGAGCGGCTTGAACTCGTCGAAGTCGCTGTCGTCGACGAGACGGGCGATCACCTGCCGGGGATCGAAGGGGATCTTCGGATCGGCCGACGGGATGCCGATCAGTTGCTCCTGGTCGTACCGGGGCGGCGGGCCCGGCCCGCGCTTGCGGTGGTTGAGCCTGCGGATCACCTGCCGGCCGAGGCGGATGCCGTCCATCTCGTCGACCGCGAAGTAGTCGGCGAGGCCGCTGACGCGGGCGTGCATCTCGGCGCCGCCCAGGCTCTCGTCGTCGCTCTCCTCGCCGGTGGCCATCTTCACCAGCGGCGGTCCGCCCAGGAACACCTTGGAGCGCTCCTTGATCATCACGATGTAGTCGCTCATGCCCGGCGTGTAGGCCCCGCCGGCGGTGGAGTTGCCGAACACGACGGCGATCGTGGGGATGCCGTCGGCCGACAGCGCGGTGATGTCGCGGAACGACTTGCCGCCGGGGATGAACGTGTCGCTCTGCGACGGCAGATCGGCGCCTCCGCTCTCGACGAGGTTGACGAGCGGCATGCGGTTCTCGCGGGCGATCTCCATCCCGCGCAGCGCCTTCTTCATCGTGAGCGGGTTGCTCGCGCCGCCGCGCACCGTGGGGTCGTTGGCGATGATCACGCACTCGACGCCCTCCACGACGCCGACGCCGAGCACCATCGCCGCGCCGATCGGGAACTGGGTGCCGTAGGCGGTGAGCGGATTGATCTCGAGGAACGGGCTGCCCGGGTCGAGCAGTGCCTCCACCCGCTCACGGGCCAGCATCTTGCCGCGCTTGCGGTGGCGCTCGACGTAGGCGGGGCCACCGCCGCCGAGCACCTTCGCGAGTTCGGCGTCGTGTGCGGCCACCTGGGCGAGCATCGCGGCGCGGTTCTCCGCGTAGGCCTCGGAGGTTGTGTTCAAGGTGTCGGGCAGGACCGGCATGTGCGTCTCCTCGTCCAGCTTCTGGTCAGGCGTCGTGTACGCCGGGTGCGGCGGGTGCGGCGGGTGTGGGCCACCGCGGGGTGCGCCGTTCGGCGAAGGCCGCCATGCCCTCGCGGGCCTCGTCGCTCGAGAACAGCGCTTCGCTGAGCGCCTGCATCTCCGCCCAGGTGCTGCCACCCCGGAGCAGTCGCTTGGTGGCGGCGACGGCGTTCGGCGCGCCGAGCAGCACCCCGTCGACGAGGGTGCGGACCGCCGCGGGCACGTCGTCGGCGACGTGGGTGACGAGGCCCAGGTCCTTCGCCGCGACGGCGTCGAAGGCCTCACCGGTGAGGAACGGCGCAGCCAGCTTGCTCCACCCGCAGCGCTGCAGGATGGGCACGCTGATGATCGCCGGGGCGACGCCGATGCGGACCTCGGTGAACGCGAACGTGACGTCGGGCTGCACGACGACGAGGTCGCACGACGCCATCAGCCCGATGCCGCCTGCCCGCACCGGGCCCTGCACGGCGGCGATCGTGGGCTGCGACGCCTCGATCAGCCGCTGCATCGCCCGCACCATCGGGGTGGAGTCGGCCGGGCCGCTGCTGCGTTCCTTCAGGTCCGCTCCGGCGCAGAACGCCGGCGCGGTGTGGGTGAGCACGATCGCCCGGACGTCGGGTTGCTCGGCGCGGTCGAGCGCGTCGTGCAGTCCGGCGAGCAGGGCGCGCGACAGCGCATTGCGGTTGGTCGGCGAGTCGAGCGTGATGGTCGCGACCCCGTCGGTCACCTCGCACCGCACGACCGGCCGCGTGTCCGACGGATCGTCCCCCATGGCGGGCGACTGTACCCCTCCGGTGCGCGGCGGGACCGATCCCGCCGAGCCCCTCGGCGTCGGCGTGTGGCGGCCGACGTCAGTCGGGGCGTGGCGTTGCGCCGGTCGCGTCGGCGGTGAGCTCGCGCAGGAACGCCTCGGCCTCGGCGCGGTGACGCGTGCGCTTCATGGGCGGCAACGCCTTCACGATGTCCCATCGGTAGTTCGCCTTGCCGAGCCGAGGGTCGAGCACGGCGACCACCCCGCGGTCGGTGGCGGTGCGGATGAGTCGGCCGGTCGCCTGCGCCAGCAGCATCGACGCGCGCGGCACGTCGATCTCGGAGAACGCCGCCGCGCCGAGCAGGTCGCGCCGCGCCGACAGCAGCGGGTCGTCCGGCCGGGGGAACGGGATGCGGTCGATGATCACCAGGCTGAGCGTGCGGCCCGGGATGTCGACGCCCTGGAAGAACCCGGCCGTGGCGAACAGACAGGTCTCCTCGTCCTCGCTGAACTGCTTGACGAGCGCGTTCTTCGGCAGGTCGCGCTGGGTGATGATCGGCTGGGTCACCTTGAGCCGCACGGCAGCTGCGGCCTCGTCCATCGCCTTCCAACTGGTGAACAGCGCGAGCGTGCGACCCCCGGCAGCGGTGATGAGCGCGGCGATCTCGTCGTGGGTGGCGGCGGCTCGCTGTGGGGCCCGTGGGTCGGGGAGGTGGAGCGCGCAGTACAGGAGCGCGTGGTGTTCGTAGTCGAACGGGCTGCCGACGTCGATCACGTCGATCGTGGCGGGGTCGAGGCCCACCCGGTTCGCGAGCGAGCTGGGCACCGTGGCGCTCGTGAGGATCGCGGTGCGCCGGCCCCAGATGCCCTCGGACAGCACCGGACCGACGTCGAGCGGGGCGATCTCGAGGCGCGGCTGCTCGGGTGAACCGCTCACGAACGCCACGTACCCCTCGCGGGCGCCGATCGCGATGTCGATCTGCTCGATGAGGCGCGTCGCCATCTGCTGGGCGCGCAGCTTGCGCTGCTTCGCGTCCTCGACGTCGGTCTCGATCCGACGCAGCGCTGACAGCGCGGCGTCGACGCGGCCGCGCGACGTGACGAGCGCTTCCTGGATGGTCGGGGGGAAGGGCGACGAGAGGCGCTGCCCGGCGTGCGGGCCGATGACGTCGCGCAGCAGCTGCGCCGACTCGGCGATGCCACCGACGATGGCCGGGTCGTCGATGATGCGGCGAACGGTGCCGGCGACGGTGACGAACCGGCCGGGGCCGATCTGCACGCCGACGGTGTCGCTCATGATGTCCTCGAGCTGGTGTGCCTCGTCGACCACGACCACCTCGTGCTCGGGCAGGATCACGCCGCCGGCGGCGACGTCGAGCCCGTAGAGGTGCATGTTGACCACGATCACGTCGGCCGCCGCGGCACGGGCGCGAGCACCCTCGGCGAAGCACGGCTGGCCGAGGGGACAGCGGGTGGCACCGGGGCACTCGTCGCTGCTGACGGTGACCGCCCGCGTGGCGGCGTCGGTGGGCGACCAGTCGAGCTCGGCCAGGTCGCCCGTGCGGGTGGTGCCCGCCCACGTGGCGAGCCGCTTGATCTCGACCTTGGTGGTGTTGGCCATCTCCTCCAGTTCGAGCTGGCCGTCGCCCGCCTGCGACAGCTCGCGCAGCCGCTGCAGGCACACGTAGTTGCTGCGCCCCTTCAGCACCGCCCACTCGAACGGCCGCCCGAGATGCTCCTCGAGGAACGGCAGGTCCTTGCTGGCCAGCTGGTCCTGCAGCGCCTTGGTGGCGGTGGCGACGATCGTGCGCTTGCCCGCGATCAATGCCGGCACGAGGTAGCCGAGGGTCTTGCCGGTGCCGGTCCCGGCCTCGACGATCAGGTGGCGGCCGGTCTCGACCGATCGAGCGACCGCCTCGGCCATGGTGCGCTGTCCGGGCCGGTCCTCGCTCGCCGCGAGCGCGCCGGTGACACGCGCCAACGCCTTGCGAACCTGCTCCACCGACATCCGTGCGACGGTATCCGACCGCCAGCGGGAACCGACGGAACGGTGGGTCAGGGGGTGACGAGGGCGAGCGCTGCGTCGAGCTCGGCCGCACCGAACTCCGGCCAGGCCGTGTCGGTGAAGTAGGCCCGAGCCCCAGCGATCTGCCACAGCATGAAGTTCGAGATGCGCAGCTCACCCGAAGTGCGCACGAGCACGTCGACCGGCGGCAGGCTCGGCACGTACAGGTGCTGGTTGATGCTCGCCTCGCTGATCGTCTCGCCGGCCCGACGGGCCTCCTCGGCGGCGTGCACCAGCTCGGCGCGGCTGCCGTAGTCGAAGGCCACCGTGAACACCATGCCGGTGTTGTTGCGCGTGTCGTGCAGGGCCTTGCGGATCGCCTTCTGCACGTACTTGGGGGTGCGCGCCTCGGGGCTGTCGAACGGTCGGCCCATCCACTCGATCCGCACGTTCAGCTCGTTGAGCTCGGCCACCCGTCCGAACAGCTGCTTGTGCAGGCCGAGGATGTGACGCACCTCGGTGCGCGGTCGCACCCAGTTCTCGGTCGAGAACCCGAACACGGTGAGCCAGCCGACGTTGCGGGTGACCGCGACGCGCACCAGGGCGGCCAGGTTCTCCTCGCCCTCGGTGTGGCCGGCCGTGCGCGGCAGATTGCGCCGCTTCGCCCAGCGACCGTTGCCGTCCATGATGCACGCGACGTGGACCGGACGGGGCTGCGAAGGCTGCCCGGACCGGGGTTCGTCGGCGTCGTGCACCGCAGGGGAGGAGGCGGGAACGTTGGTGATGCACCCACGATAACCCGCACGCCCCGGGCGGTCGGGGCCGGTGGCGACCGGAGCGATGGCGGTGTGACCCCTGCGATGGCGGTGTTCGTGATCGGCGGGTCCGCCGTGGGAGAATGAAGCACATGTCAGCCCGTTCGACGACCGACGACGAGCAGCTCGGCCTGCAGCACGTCATGGTCGTCGGCGGCACCGTCGCCGAGTGGGGCGAGCTGTCCGACGACCAGTGGCAGCACCGCATCCGGGTGCTCGGATCGCTGGCCGGCAGCGCCGGCGCCCGCTGGCTCACGCTGCGCCCGTTCGAACGCGGCGTCGCAGCCGACAGCGCCCGGCCGGTGCACCACGACGTCGTGGGGGGCGGCGACGGCA
>JBILUM010000281.1:0-4609 GCA_044370995.1 Ilumatobacteraceae bacterium
AATCGGCGCGCACCGTCGGGTGCGACGTTCAACCAGGCTGTCGGCCGAACTCAGGCGGCGTCGATGCGCTGGTAGGTGTGCCGTTCTCCTTCGGCGCTGTCTGGTGGTGGCTAGTGTCATGTGAACTGTCACAAGTGCGAGGGGGATCCATGGGTACTTCGCTTCCGTTGAAGCTCGGTGGGGCGTACGGGTCGCCGTACACGCTGAAGATGCGCGCCGTCCTTCGGTACCGCCGCATCCCGTTCACGTGGGTGCTCCGCGACTCGAAGTGGGACGATCTGCCGCCCGTGCCGGTGCGGTTGATTCCGGTCATCGCGTTTCCCGACGAGCAGGGGGTCTACGGCGAGGCCCAGATCGACTCGAGCCCGCTCATCATGCGTCTCGAGGGCATGTCTCGGGAACGCAGCCTCGTGCCCACCGACCCGGTGGTGGCGTTCGTCGACTACCTCATCGAGGACTACGCCGACGAGTGGGTCACCAAGGCGATGTACCACTACCGCTGGTACTACGACGAGGCGATCGAGAAGGCCGGGTCGCTGCTGCCGCTCGACATGGACCAGCAGATGTCCGACGAGCAGTGGCAGAAGGCAAAGCGCTTCATCGCCAAACGACAGATCTCGCGGCGGGCGCTGGTCGGCTCCACCGAGCAGAACCGGCCGGTCATCGAGGAGTCGTACGCACGTCTGCTCGCACTGCTCGAGCGCAGCATCAGCGAACGGCCGTTCCTGCTGGGCGACCGGCCCGGCCGCGGCGACTTCGGCCTCTTCGGCCAATTGCGCCAACTGGTCGGCTGGGACCCGGTGTCGGCACGCATCGCCGTGTCGCAGGCGCCCCGGGTGGTGAACTGGGTGGAGCGCGTCGACGACCTGTCGTGGTGGCCGGTCGCCGGCACCGAGGGCTGGTGCGACCGCGACGCCATGCCGTCGGTGACCGTGGACCTGCTGTCGGAGATCGGCAGAACCTATGTGCCGTTCATGCTGGGCAACGATCGTTCGGCGCGAGCCGAGGAGCCCGAGATGAGCTGCACCATCGACGGCATGGAGTATCGGCAGGGCACGTTCGCGTATCAGGTGAAGTGTCTCGCCTGGCTGCGCGCCGAGCACGCGGCCCTGTCGCCGGCAGATCGGGAGGTGGTCGACTCGTTGTTGGCGGGCACCGGGTGCGAGGCGCTGTTCGCGTGACAGGCACCGCCCCCGTGGTCCTCTTCGGTCACTGGATCTGTCCGTTCTCGGCACGCGTCGAGTTCGCACTCGCCCAGCGCGGCATCGCCTACGACGTGGTCGACGTGCCGCCGTCAGCGGTCCGTCCGCAGGGGTTCGTCGTGCCCGATGAGTTCGTGGCTCATAGCCCCAAGCTCGAGGTGCCGATGGTGCGCGTGGCGGGGGAGTACCTCGCCGATTCGATGCCCATCCTGTGGTGGCTCGAACACCACTTCACTCTCCATTCACTGGTGCCCGAGGGGGCAGCCGATGCGGTGCGCGAGCGCATGGAATGGATCGACCGCCATCTGTATCGACCGATGATCGGCGTGTACTACGGCGCCGCCCCCGACACCGTCGCCGCGGCCGGCGAACGGTTCGGCGACGCACTGGTGGAACTCGATCGATGGCTGGACGGCGCCGACTGGCTGTGCGGCGACGCGCCATCGCTGTGCGAGGCACTGATGGTGGCGGTCTACGTGCGAATGGACGGTCTCCGTCGATTGGGGCTGACGGCCGCAGTGCCGGCCTCGGTGACCGCGCATCACGATCGTTGCGCGGCCCTGCCCGGCTGGTCGGCCGTGGCATGGTCGTCCGAACAGACCGACGAGTTCGTGTGGCGCTTCAGCGAACACCGCCGGCGCCGATCACCACAGCTCTGGCCCCGGGCGGCCGGTGTTACAGTGTCACACGATGGCTGAAGGTCTCGACTGGCTTCCCGAGGACGGCGTCGTCCTCTCGAGAGCCGATCTGGAACGGATCTTCATCGACCTGCGAGCCCTGATCTCCGGCACGGACCAACTCGATCCGAACCGGTCCTTTGCCGTAGACATCGCAATCGCCATCACGCACGCAATCGAACGCGAGAGTGGAGATCAGTGATGGCGAAGCCGAAGGCGATCCAGTGGCTCGAAGAACAGACGGGCGAGATCATCCCTTACGCCCCGGAACTCGTCGTGAGTCAGGACCGACATCTGTCGGTCCGTCTCACCGGTGAACTCGCAGCGGGTCTGGACGCGATGGCGACCGAGCGCGGGCTCACGCTGTCGCACCTCGTGCGTGAACTCCTCGCCGAGGCGGTCGCTCAGCGGGCGACCGTCGCCAAGCTCGACGGGCGAGCCCTGGCCGACCGCCTGGCGGCTGATGTTGCCGAAGTGCGCCGCCGCCTCGCCGGCTGACAGCGCTGGAACTGCCGCTCAACGCTGCCGGAGCATCGCCCCGCCGTACGGTGGAAACATGACCACCGCTCGATCGGCCCGCATTCGCTCCGTTGCACGGGTCGTCCTCGGTGGCGGACTCATCTTCGCCGGGCTCGGCCACCTGACGTTCGCCCGCGAGGACTTCCAGGCTCAGGTGCCGGATTGGGTCGGGATCGACAAGAACGTCGTCGTCGTCTTGTCGGGCTTCGTCGAGATCGCGCTCGGTGCTGCATTGATCTTCGTTCGGCGACGCCGCTCCCTGCTCGGGCTTGCCGCGGGCCTGTTCTTCATCGCCGTGTTCCCGGGCAACATCAGTCAGTTCGTCGATGGTGACGACGCGTTCGGCTTGAACTCCGACAGCGCGAGACGCACCCGCCTGTTCTTCCAGCCCGTCCTCGTCGCGTGGGCATGGTGGTCCACCGACGCGTTCGCGGTCTTCCGCAAGAAGGAACGATCCGACTGAGGAGCGGCCGATCGGGATGCGCGATGGGGACGTGTGGTCGGACCAGCTGACGTGGTCGGCCGCAGGCACCGCTCCGCCTCGTCAACCGTGATGGGTCGCGAGGGTGTTCAGGTCGGCGAGCAGGTCGTCGATGCGTTCGGGGCGGTCGGACGCGCTGACATCCGACAGGCCCGCACGTCCGAGTTCGGCGGCGAACAGGTCGACGACGCCTCCGGGATCGTGGTCGTGGATCCACTGGCCGAACCGACGAGCCAGCGGGCCGTGGCCCGCAGCGCTGAGCGCGGTGGCGGTGACCGCTGCGCCACGGTGCAGCAGGACCGCGACATCGAGCTCGAACAGCAGGTTCCACGCCGCGACCAACGTCGACGTCGCGACCATCTCGCCGGCCCGGCAGCGACAGCTGGTCGCGTTCCACTTCGGCGCACGCATGATCGTCGTCGGCAACCGTCGGGTGCAGGGTGCCGGCCGCATCCTCGGCTCGATCGCGGCTGACGTCACCAAACAGGCGTCGTGCGACGTGCTGATCGCCAACACCTCCGCCGCCTGACGGGCTGTGCGGTCACTCCCAGGTCTTGATCGTCTTCATCGGGAGTCGCGAGTCCACGCGAGTCACCGAGGGGTCGCTCATGATCTTGGACGTGAGCCAGGCTTCGTAGGCGGCGGCGTCAGCCACGCGGGCGCGCACGAAATAGTCGGGGATGCCGAACATCCGCCGAGCCTCGATGATCTCGGGCATTGCGGCGAGTCTCCGTTCGAACGCCTCGGTCGAGGTGAGATCGGTCGCCGTGATGTCGATGTGCAACAGCACCTCGAACGCTCGGTCGGTGGCGGCATGGTCGATCACGGCCCGGTAGCCGGTGATCACACCCGACTCTTCCAGCCGACGAACACGGCGCAGACAGGGCGCCGCGCTGAGCCCGACCCGGAGCGCGAGGTCCTGGTTGGTCATCCGTCCGTCAGCCGAAAGGTGATTGATGATTGCTCGATCGATGTCGTCCACGAATGAATCATGCGTCTCGGCTCGTGGATCGGCAAAGTTGGCAATCGGCTGTCCCGGCCGACCTCCTACCCTCGGGTGCCGAGGTCGCGTTCGATCGCGACAGGAGGTCCGAAGTGCCCCAACCGCGACTGTTGGTCATCCAACACAACCTGGACGATTCACTCAACGAGCTCGGCGGAGCCCTGGTCGCCGCAGGGATGCACATCGACACGTGGTGCACCTTCCTCACGGAGACACCACCGCAACCGCTCGAGTCGTTCGACGGAGTGCTGTCCCTCGGCGGGACCGACAGCGTGGCCGATGAGGCGCGCCTCCCGTGGATCGCTCAGGAGCGGCGCCTCACCGAGGCGGCCCTCGCCAGCGGCATGCCGATCCTGGGCGTCTGTTTCGGCGCCCAGATGCTCGCTCGTGCGGCCGGTGCCGAGATCATGCCGGCGCCTCGACCCGAGATCGGCTGGCACGAGGTCCAGATGGATCCGGCCGCTGCCTCCGACCCGGTGCTCGCTGCGCTCGGCCAACGGCCACAGGTGTTCCAGTTCCACTACGACACTTTCACCACGCCCGACGGAGCACTGGTCATGGGTGCGGCCAACGGCATGACCCAAGCCTTCCGAATCGGTGACAGCGCGTGGGGAGTGCAGTTCCATGTCGAGGCGAACCCGGCATTGATCCACGCCTGGATCGCAACCTTCGACGAGGACATGGCGCACGCCGGGGTCGACTTCGACCAGGTGCGTGCGCAGACTGT